>NZ_JABWRA010000031.1:0-77297 GCF_014268705.1 Pseudomonas sp. SWRI179
ACCTACTTAACTCATTGAATCTCAAGGAGTTTTCCGTTTCGACTGCGCCGGAAGTGGGGCGAATTATAGACTTCCAGAATCTGCCGTCAACACCTATTTTAACAATTCTGTCATATCAGCCAAAAAGCCCCGTAAACACAGAGGCCGGTGCCCAAGGGCGCCGGCCTCTTCACTTCCAATTACAAGCTGGGGAAAGCGAATTGTGAAGCCTCATGGCTGGCACGCTGCGGCCAACGCTGGGTAATGGCCTTGCGACGGGTATAGAAACGCACGCCGTCCGGGCCATAGGCATGCAGGTCGCCGAATAGCGAGCGCTTCCAGCCACCAAAGCTGTGATAGGCCACTGGCACCGGCAATGGAACGTTGACGCCCACCATGCCGACTTCGATCTCATCGCAGAACAACCGCGCCGCTTCGCCATCGCGGGTGAAGATGCAGGTGCCGTTGCCATACTCGTGATCATTGATCAGTTGCATTGCCTCTTCCAGGCTATTGACCCGGACGATGCACAGCACCGGTCCAAAGATCTCTTCCTTATAGATACGCATCTCGGGGGTCACGCGATCGAACAGGCAACCACCAAGGAAGAACCCCTCCTCATGCCCGGCCACACTCAAGCCGCGACCATCAACCACCAGTGAAGCGCCTGACGCCACGCCCTCTTCTATATAGCCACTGACCTTGTCCCGATGCTGACCGGTTACCAGCGGCCCCATGTCCAACCCGCAAGACGTACCGGCGCCAATCTTAAGCGCCTTGATTTGCGGCACCAGTTTGGACACCAACGCATCTGCCACTTGGTCGCCGACACACACCGCCACCGAAATTGCCATGCAACGCTCACCGCATGAACCGTATGCCGCGCCCATCAGCGCGCTGACGGCATTGTCCAGGTCGGCATCCGGCATCAGCACCGCATGGTTCTTCGCCCCACCCAGCGCCTGGACACGTTTGCCACGTCGAGTGCCCTCGGCATAGATGTACTCGGCAATCGGCGTCGAACCGACAAAACTCAGCGCCTTGACTTCCGGCGCTTCGATCAGTGCATCCACCGCAGCCTTGTCGCCATGGACGACGCTCAGTACACCCTTGGGCAAACCGGCTTCCAACAACAACTGGGCGATCAGCAGCGTCGAACTCGGATCACGCTCGGACGGCTTGAGAATGAAGCAGTTGCCGCAGACGATCGCCAGCGGATACATCCACAGCGGCACCATCGCCGGGAAGTTGAACGGAGTGATGCCCGCCACCACGCCTAAAGGTTGAAAGTCTGACCAAGCGTCGATGTTCGGCCCTACGTTACGGCTGTATTCGCCCTTCAGGATTTCCGGCGCTGCACAGGCAAACTCGACGTTTTCGATGCCGCGCTTGAGCTCACCGGCTGCGTCTTCCAAGGTCTTGCCGTGTTCCTCGCTGATCAACTGGGCGATACGCGCCTCGTTCTGCTCCAGCAATTGCTTGAAACGAAACATCACCTGGGCGCGCTTGGCCGCTGGCGTATTGCGCCAGGCCGGAAAAGCCGCCTTGGCGGCATTGATGGCCTGCTGGATAGTCGCACGATCAGCCAATGGCACCTTATGAATGGCCTGGCCAGTGGACGGATTGAAAACATCGGCGGTGCGAGCGCTGTCGCTCAGCAGTTCGCCATTGATCAAATGCGGGATGAGGCTCATGGGGACTCCAGAATTATCCACAGGCGCCCGTGGCCGGGCGCCCGTTGTAAAAAGAATGCGTCAGTCGAGTTTGTTCAGCACTTCACCGACTGCATCGAACAGGCGATCCAGGTCCTGTGGCTTGCTGTTGAACGTTGGCCCGAACTGCAGAGTGTCGCCGCCGAACCGCACATAGAACCCGGCTTTCCACAACGCCATGCCGGCTTCGAACGGACGCACGATGGCATCGCCATCGCGCCCGGCGATCTGGATCGCGCCGGCCAGGCCGTAGTTGCGGATGTCGATGACGTTCTTCGCGCCCTTCAGGCCGTGCAAGGCATTCTCGAAATGCGGGGCGATTTCGGCCACGCTCTGCACCAGGTTTTCCTTCTGCAGCAGGTCCAGCGCCGCCAGGCCCGCCGCGCAGGCCACCGGGTGTGCCGAGTAGGTGTAGCCGTGGGGGAATTCCACTGCGTACTCGGGCGTTGGCTGGTTCATGAAGGTCTGGTAGATCTCGGAGCTGGCAATCACCGCGCCCATGGGGATCGCGCCATTGGTGACTTGCTTGGCGATGCACATCAGGTCCGGGGTCACGCCAAAGCTGTCGGCACCAAACATCGAACCGGTGCGGCCGAAACCGGTGATCACTTCGTCGAACACCAGCAGAATGCTGTGCTGGTCGCAGATTTCCCGCAGGCGCTTGAGGTAACCCTCAGGCGGCACCAATACGCCGGCTGATCCTGCCATCGGCTCGACAAACACCGCAGCGATATTGGACGCATCGTGCAGTTCGATCAGCTTCAACAGCTCATCCGCCAAGGCGATGCCACCCTCTTTCGGCATGCCACGGGAATAGGCATTGCTGGCCAGCAAGGTGTGGGGCAAGTGATCGACGTCCATCATGGCCTGGCCGAACAGCTTGCGGTTGCCGCTGACACCGCCGAGGCTGGTGCCGGCGATGTTCACACCATGATAGCCACGGGCACGGCCAATCATCTTGGTCTTGGTCGCCTGGCCCTTGAGACGCCAGTAGGCGCGGACCATCTTCACTGCGGTATCGGCGCACTCGGAACCGGAATCGGTAAAGAACACATGATTGAGGTTGCCCGGGGTCAGGCTGGTGATCTTTTCCGCCAGTTGGAATGACAGCGGATGACCGTACTGGAACCCCGGCGAATAATCGAGAGTACCCAGTTGCTTGGCGACCGCTTCCTGGATTTCCTTGCGGGTGTGCCCGGCGCCACATGTCCACAGGCCCGACAGCGAGTCGTAGACCTTGCGCCCCTTGTCATCCACCAACCAGCTGCCTTCGGCAGCGACGATCAGGCGCGGATCGCGCTGGAAATTGCGATTGGCGGTGTAAGGCATCCAGTGGGCATCCAGCTTGAGCTGGCTAGCCAGGGAACCGGCAGCGTGTTCGGGCATGTTCATCGACAAAACCTCGCAGGTCATAAGCGACAGGGGATCGAAAGGCGTTCTTGCAGCTAAGTTGCCACGACGATAAAGTCAATGAAATCCAACTTTTGTAACCTTCAGTCGGCGGATCACTAAACTATGAGCGCTCGTCGTCCCGATCCTCTGGCCCAGGTCAGCGACTTTGATATTCGCCTGCTGCGCATTTTTCGCAGCGTCGTGGAGTGCGGTGGATTCTCCGCCGCGGAAACCGTACTGGGCATCGGCCGCTCGGCCATCAGCCAGCAGATGAGCGACCTCGAGCAGCGCCTCGGCCTGCGTCTGTGCCAACGTGGGCGCGCGGGGTTTTCCCTGACCGAAGAAGGGCGCGAGGTCTATCAATCGGTGTTGCAGTTATTGAGCGCACTGGAAAGCTTTCGCACCGAGGTAAACGGGCTGCACCAGCATCTGCGCGGTGAGTTGACCATCGGCCTCACCGACAACCTGGTCACCCTGCCCCACATGCGCATCACCCACGCCCTGGCGCAATTGAAAGAGCGCGGGCCCGACGTGCAGATCCAGATTCGCATGATCGCCCCCAACGAAGTCGAGCAAGGCGTGCTCGACGGTCGCTTGCATGTCGGCGTGGTGCCCCAGGCCAGTGCCCTGTCCGGGCTGGAATATCAACCGCTCTACAGTGAACGTTCGCTGCTGTACTGCGCGGTCGGGCATCCACTGTTTTATGTCGATGACCAACAACTTGAAGACGCACGCCTCAACAGCCAGGACGCCATCGCCCCGACGTTCCGCCTGCCGGCCGAGATCCAGGCCCACTACCAGGCGCTTAATTGCACCGCGAGTGCATCGGACCGCGAAGGCATGGCGTTCCTGATTCTTACCGGGCGCTACATCGGCTACCTGCCCGATCACTACGCCAACCTCTGGGTCCAGCAAGGTCGGTTGCGGGCCCTCAAGCCTGCGGCACGGTTCTATGACCTGAGTCTGGCGTCGGTCACGCGCAAGGGGCGCCGGCCTCACTTGGTGCTGGAGAGTTTTCTCGAGAGCCTCGCAGCCACCCGCTAACCTTTTTACACCCTGTGGGAGCGAGCCTGCTCGCGATAGCGGTGTGTCAGCAACAAATATGTGACTGACACACCGCTATCGCGAGCAGGCTCGCTCCCACATTGGTTGGGTTGGCAAAGTCTTTGGTCGAGGGCTTTTTAGTGTGATGGCACTTGTCGGATCGATGCCGGTGCGCTATCAACGCATTTGCTTGCCCACAGACCCAGCCCGGAAACGCCCATGACCTTTGAAGTCCCTGCCCACGGTGGCAAGCCCACCAGCCGCATTCGTCAAAAGAACGAAGAGACGATTCTCAAGGCCGCCGAAGATGAATTCGCTCGCCACGGGTTCAAAGGCACCAGCATGAATGCCATCGCCCTCAAGGCCGGGCTGCCCAAGGCGAACCTGCATTATTACTTCACCAATAAACTCGGCCTGTACGTGGCGGTGCTGAGCAACATCATCGAATTGTGGGACAGCACCTTCAACACCCTCACCGCCGAGGATGATCCGGCCGAAGCCTTGACCCGCTACATCCGCGCCAAAATGGAGTTCTCTCGTCGCCAGCCCCAGGCCTCGCGACTGTTCGCCATGGAAGTGATCAGCGGGGGCGAATGCCTGACCGAATATTTCAACCAGGATTACCGTGCCTGGTTCAATGGCCGGGCCGCCGTGTTCCAAGCCTGGATCGACGCCGGCAAGATGGACCCGATCGACCCGGTGCATCTCATCTTCCTGTTGTGGGGCAGCACCCAGCATTACGCCGACTTCGCCACCCAGATCTGTCGCGTGACCGGTCGCAGCAAGTTGACCAAACAAGACATGATCGACGCAGGCGACAACCTGATCCGCATCATTCTCAAGGGCTGCGGCCTGACACCCACTCTTTAAGATCGCCATGCCCTTTACCCTTGCCGGTTTTTGCGAGCACCGCGAAGAAATTCGCAAAAGCCGCTTCATTACCTTCGCCGCGCCCATCACCAGCCCCGCCGATGCCCAGGCTTTCATCGAGCAGCACAGCGACTTGGATGCCACCCACAATTGCTGGGCCTGGAAACTCGGCGACCAGTACCGCAGCAACGACGATGGCGAGCCGGGTGGCACCGCCGGGCGGCCAATCCTGGCCGCGATCGAAGCCCAGGCCTGCGATCAGGTCGTGGTGCTGGTGATTCGCTGGTATGGCGGGATTCAACTGGGCACCGGTGGGCTCGCCCGGGCTTACGGCGGCGGCGCGAACAAGTGCCTGCAAAACGCTGAGAAAATCGAATTGATCAGCCGCGTGCCGCTGCACTGTAGTTGCGGGTTCGCCGAACTGCCCCTGGTGAAACTGCGCGTCGCCGAGTGCGGTGGGCTGGTGAATGAAGAGCGCTTCACCGCCAATGGCGTGGACCTGCAATTGGCCGTGGGCGAAGCCCACATCGAAACCTTGCAAACGCAACTGGCCGACCTGAGCCGTGGACGGATCCTGTTGGAGCGTTGAGTTCGCAGGCTGCAATCTTTCAGGGCATCGCGCAATCGTTCAACTTGCCCACATCCACTGTGCACCCGACTGTGGATAACCTGAGCACATCCCTCTGTAACCCTTCTGTCATGCGGGTTTCAGCGGGTTGCTCATTTTTCAGCCAAAGTCCTGCAGAAACGACAAATCCATCCACAAAACAACCGCTTGCGGCGGTTTATCACCTTTAGAAGAAAGCCTCGCAGTGCTTATGCCCGAGTTTCCGGCTTGCACACAATAACTGTGGAGCAAGCTGTGGATAACCCGTTCATGGCTCCTTCCGCCCCATGAAGGACATGGCTCACAGCCGCTTGTTCAAATTTTGACCACCCATTTCAGGGCAAACCGCTGCCTGGGCCAGACCCGTGCGCGCCAAGGCGGTGCAGAATTTCCCCACTACAGATGCTCAGACCTGACGCGGAAGGCCTCAGCAACGGCCCTCAAGGCAATTTCCTGACCTGATGGCCAGGAAATTGCTTTATCCACAGGCATTCCTGTCCATCGGCCCGAGCCTGTCATGTCCAACCCCGACTCCATCGCGCGCCTGCAATTGCGCAAGATCAGCAAACGCTACCCCGGTTGCCTGGCCAACGACGCCATCGACCTGAGCATCCAGCCCGGCGAAATCCACGCCCTGCTGGGGGAAAACGGTGCGGGCAAAAGCACCCTGATGAAGATTATCTACGGCGTCACCGCTGCCGATTCGGGTGAGGTGATCTGGCAAGGCCAGCGCGTCAACCTGCGTAACCCGGCCCAAGCTCGCAGCCTGGGCATCGGCATGGTGTTCCAGCATTTCTCGCTGTTCGAAACCCTCACCGTTGCGCAGAACATTGCCCTGGCGATGGGCGCGGCAGCCGGTACGCCGGCGCAACTGGAGCCCCGGATCCGCGAAGTTTCCCGGCGCTACGGCATGGCCCTGGAACCGCAGCGGCTGGTCCACAGCCTGTCGATTGGCGAACGCCAGCGGGTAGAGATCATTCGCTGCCTGATGCAAGACATTCGGCTGTTGATTCTCGATGAACCGACCTCGGTACTCACGCCCGCAGAAGCCGAAGAACTGTTCGTGACCTTGCGCCGCCTGGCGAGCGAGGGCTGCAGCATTTTGTTTATCAGTCACAAGCTCGGGGAGGTGCGCGCGTTGTGCCACAGCGCCACGGTGCTGCGTGGCGGACGCGTCTCAGGGCATTGCACCCCGGCGCATTGCTCGGACCGAGAGCTGGCGCAACTGATGGTTGGCGAGGCTGCAGGATTGATCACGGATTACCCCAAGGTCAGCGCAGACAAAGCCTTCTTGCACATCAACAAGCTGTCTTGGCACAACCCGGACCCGTTCGGCTGCTCGCTACGGGACATTGACCTTGAGGTTTGCAGCGGCGAAATCGTCGGCATCGCCGGGGTGGCGGGCAATGGCCAGGATGAATGGCTGGCGTTGCTCAGTGGGGAAACGCCGCTTCCCCGCCAGCAAGGCGAAACGATTCGATTCGGCGGCCAGCCCGTAGCGCACCTGCGCCCCGACGCTCGTCGCCGGCTTGGCCTGGCATTCGTCCCCGCCGAACGCCTGGGCCATGGCGCCGTGCCGCAATTGAGTCTGGCGGATAACGCCTTGCTCAGCGCCTTCCAACAGGGCCTGGTCAGCCATGGGCTGGTTCGACGCAGCAAGGTCGAACACCTGGCCGAGGAGATCATCCGTCGTTTTGGCGTGAAGACGCCCGACACCAAAACCCCAGCGCGCAGCCTTTCGGGGGGCAACTTGCAAAAATTC
This sequence comes from Pseudomonas sp. SWRI179, assembly GCF_014268705.1. Lineage (NCBI taxonomy): Bacteria > Pseudomonadati > Pseudomonadota > Gammaproteobacteria > Pseudomonadales > Pseudomonadaceae > Pseudomonas > Pseudomonas sp. SWRI179. Next base: position 7,367 of record NZ_JABWRA010000031.1, read on the forward strand.
ATCCTGGGCCGGGAAATCCTTCAACAGCCGAAGCTGCTGGTGGCCGCGCACCCGACCTGGGGCGTGGACGTCGGCGCGGCGGCGACCATCCATCGCGCCCTGATCACCCTGCGCGACGCGGGCGCGGCGATCCTGGTGATCTCCGAAGACCTCGATGAACTGTTTCAGATCAGCGACCGTCTCGGGGCCTTGTGCGGCGGGCGTCTGTCGGCCTTGCGTCCCACCGTCGAGACCCGCCTCAGCGACGTCGGCGCCTGGATGGCCGGCCAGTTCGACGCCCCTCAATCCCCTGCCCCCGCGCCGGTTTAACGGAGTTCCACATGCTGCTTTCTCTCGAACCCCGCGGCCAGCAATCGCGCCTGATGCTCTGGTGCTCGCCGCTCTTGGCCGCCGTGTTGACCCTGGGCTGCGGCTCGCTGCTGTTTATCGCCCTTGGGCATGACCCGTTGCAAACGTTGTACACCCTGTTGATCGCCCCGATCAGCGACCTGTACGGCGTGTCCGAATGGCTGATCAAGACCTTGCCGATCCTGCTCTGCGCCCTCGGCCTGGCAGTGGCCTATCAGGCGCGGATCTGGAACATCGGCGCCGAAGGCCAATTGCTGCTGGGCGCCCTGGCCGGCAGTGCCGTGGCGGTGAACATCATCGACGTGCAGAGTCGCTGGGCATTGGTGTTGATCCTGCTGACCGGCACCCTGGCCGGGGCGGCTTGGGCCGCGCTCACGGCGTGGCTGCGCACGCGCTTCAACGCCAACGAGATCCTGACCAGCATCATGCTCAATTACATCGCCCTGAACCTGCTGCTCTTTTGCGTCCACGGGCCGTTGAAAGACCCGGCGGGGTTCAACTTCCCCGAGTCGGCGATGTTCGGCGAGGCCAGTCGCCTGCCGTTACTGCTGGACGATGGCCGGGTTCATGCCGGGCTGTATTTCGCCCTGCTGGCGCTGGTAGCGGTGTGGGTCTTGCTGCAGAAAAGCTTTGTTGGTTTTCAGATCAAGGTGCTGGGCCTCGATGCCCGCGCCGCTGGTTTTGCCGGCTTTCGCCAGAAGCCGCTGGTGTGGCTGGCGCTGCTGATCAGCGGTGCGCTGGCCGGTCTGGCCGGCGTCTGCGAAGTCGCCGGGCCGATCGGCCAACTGGTGCCGCAGGTGTCGCCGGGCTATGGCTATGCGGCGATTACCGTGGCATTCCTCGGGCGCCTCAATCCGATCGGCATTCTGTTTGCCAGCCTGTTGATGGCCCTGCTGTATATCGGCGGTGAGAGTGCGCAGATGTCGCTGAACCTGCCCCAGGCAATCACCCAATTGTTCCAGGGGATGATGCTGTTTTTCCTGTTGGCCTGCGACGTGCTGATTCTCTACCGGCCACGCCTGAACCTGCGCTGGACTCGGCGCGCCCGAACGACCGCGGTACAGGCAGGAGCCTTGTGATGGATATCGACCTGTTGAGCAATATTTTCTATGCCATGGTTCGCTGCGGCACACCGCTGCTGCTGGTGGCCCTGGGTGAGTTGGTTTGCGAAAAAAGCGGCGTCCTGAACCTGGGCCAGGAAGGGATGATGCTGTTCGGCGCGGTGATTGGTTTTATCGTCGCGTTCAACAGCGGCCACCTCTGGCTCGGCGTGCTGTTGGCAATGGCCGCGGGGATGCTGTTGTCGGCATTGTTCGCGCTGGTGGCGCTGGTGTTCAACGCCAATCAAGTCGCCACCGGACTGGCGCTGACGATTTTCGGGGTGGGCCTGTCGAGCTTTGTCGGGGCGGCCTGGGTCGGCAAGCCGTTGGCCGGCTTCGAGCCGCTGGCCATTTCCTACTTGAGTGACATCCCGCTGATCGGACGAATGCTGTTCGCCCAGGACCTGCTGGTGTACCTCTCTTTTGCGCTGTTTGCGCTGGTGGCGTGGGTGATCGTAAAGAGCCGCGCCGGGCTGATCATCCAGGCCGTCGGCGAGAACCCCGATGCCGCCAGTGCCATGGGCCTGCCGGTGTTGTGGGTGCGGACCTTGGCGGTGCTGTTTGGCGGCGCCATGGCCGGGTTGGCCGGCGCCTATCTGTCGCTGGCCTACACGCCGATGTGGGCCGAGAACATGAGCGCCGGGCGCGGCTGGATCGCCCTGGCGCTGGTGGTGTTCGCCAGTTGGCGGGTGTGGCGCCTGCTGCTGGGCGCCTACCTGTTCGGCCTCGCCAGCATCCTGCACCTGGTGGCCCAGGGATTGGGGTTGGCGATTCCGTCGAGCCTGTTGGCAATGCTGCCGTATGCCGCGACCATTTTGGTGCTGGTGTTGCTGTCCCGGGATGCCGTGCGCACGCGACTGTATGCGCCGGTGTCCCTGGGGCAGCCTTGGCAGGCGGGGCATTGAGAACCCTGTGGCGAGGGAGCTTGCTCCCGCTCGACTGCGCAGCAGTCGCCTGCCTATGAGGGGTGCTGCGCCCCCCAGCGGGAGCAAGCTCCCTCGCCACGGACGGGCAGCATCTGCATGACGCCCCACACCACTTCGAAAAACAGGAAAACCCACAACACCGCACTGGCTCCATGAAGCAGCGCATACAGCATCCAGGCCGAGAACAGAAACCGCCCCACCGCGTCATAACGCCCATACAGCGCCTGCGGATCACGAATCCGCAGCACCGCCCACACGCAGACAATCGAGCCCATCAGATTCACCATCAGCACATGCGCCGGCGCAAACGGTGGCAGGTCCCCAGGCAGGTCAAAGAGCTGAGTCATGCTCACCAACACGCCATGCACCGCCGCAAAGCTCCACGGCGTGGCCAGCGCGGCCGACACGATCAGGTCGTACCAGGCGCTGCCAAGCACCACCCGGCGATATTGCATCGAACTCCACATACACGTTGCTCCAGATAATCGAGGAGCAAAGAGGCTAAAGCCTGGGGTATGCTCCAAGGTCAAGTCCTCTGGAGCTTCGCAATGCGTATCGGTGAATTAGCCCAAGCCTGCGCCGTCAGTCGAGACACGCTGCGTTTCTACGAGCAACGTGGCCTGATCGCAGCATCGCGCAGCGCCAATGGCTATCGCGACTACCCCGCCGACATCGTCCAACTGGTGCTCTATATCAAGACCGCCCAGCGCCTGGGCTTTACCCTGGGCGAGATCGGCGCGAGCGTCGCCGCCCTGTGGAACGCCCCCGACCCCGACTGCGCCGTGACGCAATTGCTGCAAGACAAGCTGAACCTGATCGAAACCCGCATGACCGAACTCGACGCGTTGCGTCAAGAGCTGAAACAACGGCTCGGGCAACGTTGTCCATTAAACCCGTGACCTTTTTCTTTCAAGGATGCCCCTCATGACTTCGGCAAGAAACGCATTGATCATCGGCGCCTCCCGGGGCCTGGGCCTCGGCCTGGTGAAGACGCTGCTCAGCGATGGCTGGAACGTGACCGCCACCGTGCGCAACCCGCAGAACGCCGAGGCTTTGAAAGCGCTGGGCCCGGTGCGGATCGAAAAACTCGACATGGACGACCAGCAAGCCGTCATCGCCTTGAGCCAGCAGCTCAAGGGCGAGACCTTCGACCTGTTGTTCGTCAACGCCGGGGTCAAGGGCCCGGATAACCAGAGCCCGGGCGGCGCGACGCTGGCCGAAGTCGGCCAGCTGTTCTTCACCAACGCGGTGGCGCCGATCAACCTGGCCCAGCGCTTCGTCGGCCAGATCCGCGACGGCAGCGGCGTGCTGGCATTCATGAGTTCAGTGCTGGGCAGCGTGACCATGCCCGACGCGCCGGAACTGGCGCTGTACAAGGCCAGCAAGGCAGCGCTCAACTCCATGACCAACAGCTTCGTCAGCCAACTGGGCGAGCAGTCATTGACGGTACTGTCGCTGCACCCGGGTTGGGTAAAGACCGACATGGGCGGCGAAGGCGCGGACCTCGATGTCGAGACCAGCACCCGTGGGCTGATCGACCAGGTGAACGCCTTCGCCGGCAAGGGTGGGCATCACTTCGTCAATTACAAAGGCGAAACAATCCCCTGGTAACCACCCGATACCTGTGGCACACCGATCCCCTGTGGGAGCGGGCTTGCTCGCGAAAGCGGATTGTCATTCAACATAGATATCGCCTGATACACCGCCTTCGCGAGCAAGCCCGCTCCCACATTTGATCTCGGCGAGCTCTGGAAAACTGCAGCACAACCTGAGTAAACTCCGCACCTCGCCCTATCCAATGGGCGACCCTGGATCAGCAGACAGGGCATCACTGAGCTGGCTAACCTGAACCCACTTTCAGAGGAGCCGGCCACCATGCCTGCGACCCGTACCTGGTTAAAAAATCCCCTCGCCATTTTCACGGCCAACGACCTCGATGCCCGTGGCGGTCTCGTCCTGCAGGACGGTGTGATCGTCGAACTGCTGAGCGCCGGCCAACAACCCGCCCAGCCCTGTGACCACGTCTTCGACGCGCGCGAGCATGTGATCCTGCCGGGGTTGATCAACACCCATCATCACTTCTACCAAACCCTGACCCGCGCCTGGGCACCAGTGGTGAACCAGCCGTTGTTTCCTTGGCTAAAGACCCTCTACCCGGTGTGGGCGCGGCTGACTCCGGAAAAACTCGCCCTGGCGAGCAAAGTGGCCTTGGCCGAGTTGCTGCTGTCGGGCTGCACCACGGCGGCCGACCATCATTACCTGTTTCCCCAGGGCCTGGAAAATGCCATCGACGTGCAAGTGCAAAGTGTCCGTGAGCTGGGCATGCGGGCGATGTTGACCCGTGGCTCCATGAGCCTGGGCGAGGCCGACGGTGGCTTGCCACCGCAACAGACCGTGCAGCAGGGCGAGGTGATTCTTGACGACAGTCAGCGCCTGATCGCCGAATACCACGAGCGCGGCGACGGCGCACAGATCCAGATTGCCCTGGCGCCCTGCTCGCCGTTTTCGGTCACGCCGCAGATCATGAGCGCCAGCGCCGAGCTGGCGGAAACCCTCGACGTTCGCTTGCACACCCACTTGGCCGAAACCCTCGACGAAGAAGCGTTCTGCCTGCAACGCTTCGGCCTGCGCACCGTGGATTACCTGGACAGCGTCGGCTGGCTCGGCCCTCGGACCTGGTTGGCCCATGGCATTCACTTCAACCCTGACGAAATCGCCCGACTCGGTGCCGCCGGCACCGGCATCTGCCATTGCCCCAGTTCGAACATGCGCCTGGCCTCGGGCATTTGCCCGACCCTGGAGCTGACCGCCGCCGGCGCACCCGTGGGCCTGGGTGTCGACGGCTCGGCATCCAACGATGCCTCGAACATGATCCTCGAAACCCGCCAGGCGCTGTACATCCAGCGCCTGCGCTACGGCGCGCAAGCGATCACGCCGGAGCGCGTACTGGGCTGGGCGACCCGGGGCTCGGCGCAACTGCTCGGGCGCAGCGATATCGGCGAATTGGCCGTGGGCAAACAGGCCGACCTGGCGCTGTTCAAGCTCGATGAGCTGCGCTTCTCCGGCAGCCATGACCCGGTCTCGGCCCTGCTGCTGTGCGGCGCGGACCGGGCGGATCGGGTGATGATCGGTGGGCAATGGCGGGTGATCGACGGGCAAGTCGAGGGGTTGGACTTGAAGGGCTTGATTGCCGATCACAGCCAGGCGGCGCGGGAATTGATCGCCGGCGCCTGACCCAACGCCATCGCGGGCAAGCCTTGCTCCCACAGTTTTCATGAATCCCATAGATTTGCATTGATCTGTGGGAGCAAGGCTTGCCCGCGATGCTCTTCTAGAGGCCCAGCAGGGACAACATGATAAACGTCGCGAACAACACAAAATGGGTCATGCCTTCGATGGCATTGGTTTCACCATCGTTGAGGTTGATCGCGCAGACGATCAGGGTGATGAAAATCATCACGGTCTGCACCGGGGTCATCGCCATCTGGAAAGGCTGGCCGGTGTAGAGGGCCATGGCTTCCATCACCGGCACGGTGAGGATCACGGTGGACAACGACGCGCCCAGCGCGATGTTCACCACCGCCTGCATGCGATTGGCGAGGGCCGCGCGCAGGGCGGTGAGGATTTCCGGCGCGGCGGAGATCGCCGCTACCAGGATCGCCGTGACCACGGGCGGAGCACCCGAGCCTTCCAGCCCCAGGTCGATGGCCTTGGACATCACTTCAGCCAACGCACCGATCACCACCACGCCAAACACCAGCGCACCGATGGAAATCGTCAGGCTGATAGGTTCTGGTTCGTTTTCCACCGGTTCTTTCTTGCGGCGCTTTTCCGGGTAGCTGTAGCTGAAGAAGTAACTGTGGGGCCCGACCTGCATGCGCAGGAACAGCGTGTACAACACGATCATCGCGCCGATGGTGAAGGCAGAATAGGTTTTCCAGCTATCCCGGGGGATGAACTCCGGCACCACCATCGACACGCCCATGGCCGTGAGAATCATCACGCTGTAGGTGCGCGCCGAATCGTCGTTATAGACCTGCTCGCCATGCTTGATCCCGCCCATCAGCGCCGCGAGCCCGAGGATGCCGTTGATGTCGAGCATCACCGCCGAGTAGATCGTGTCCCGCACCAGCGTCGACGAGGCTTCGTTGTTCATCATGATCGCCAGGATCACCACTTCCACCAGCACCGCCGACAAGGTCAGGATCATGGTGCCGTAAGGATCACCGACCTTTTCCGCCAGCAACTCGGCGTGATGGGCTACGCGCATGGAGGCGGCGACGATGAAACCGATCAGGACCAGGCCGCCGATCAACGCCACCAGTTGCCCGCTGCCCAGCAGCCAGTGCTCCAGCGGGTAGGCGACACATACGGCGGCCAGCGCCAGCAACAGCAGTTTTTCTTGCTTGATCAAAGTGAGCATCGCGGGCCTGTCACTGTGAACGGATCATGAGTTACTGACTGTGGAGGGACGCGAACGTTTCGTCCGATTGTGACGCACCAGGGGGTGGCGAGTGGCTGGCAGGTGCACCGTTATCGATCTGGACGGCCCCATCGCGAGCAAGCTCGCTCCCACGGGTTATGCGGATGTAGAACCTGTGGCGAGGGAGCTTGCTCCCGCTCGGTTGCGAAGCAACCGTAAAAAACAGGGCCGCTGCGCAGCCCAGCGGGAGCAAGCTCCCTCGCCACAATAAGGTCGTGTCGATTAGTTGTCCTGTTGGTCAGCATTTTGCATTGCTGCTGCACAGCCAACCTCACAACAAAATGGAGTTCGAGTTCATGCACAAACGTCCCTTGAAGAAATTGCTTTGCGCCGTCGTCGCGGCCGTCGGCCTGGGTGCCGGCCTGAATGCCAGTGCCGCCGACCCGCTGAAGGTCGGCTTCGTCTACATCGGCCCCATCGGCGACCACGGCTGGACCTATCAGCATGAACAAGGGCGCAAGGAACTGGCGGCGAAGTTCGGCGAGCAGATCACCACCCACTACGTGGAAAACGTACCAGAGGGGGCCGACGCCGAGCGGGTGATCCGTAACATGGCCAAGGACAAGTACGACCTGATCTTCACCACGTCCTTCGGCTATATGAACCCGACGCTGAAAGTCGCCAAGCAGTTTCCCAAGGTAACCTTCGAACACGCCACCGGCTACAAGCAGGACAAGAACCTCGGCACCTACCTGGCTCGCACCTATGAAGGTCGCTACGTCGGCGGCTTCCTCGCGGCCAAGATGACCAAGACCAAGAAGATCGGCTACGTCGCCTCGTTCCCGATCCCGGAAGTCATTCGCGATATCAACGCCATCCAATTGGCCCTGAACAAATACAACCCCGGCACCGAAATCAAAGTGGTGTGGGTCAATTCCTGGTTCGACCCGGGCAAGGAAGCCGACGCCGCCAACGCGCTGATCGACCAGGGCGTGGACGTGGTGTTCCAGCACACCGACAGCCCAGCACCGATCCAGGCCGCCGAACGCCGCGGCGTCTATGCGGTGGGCTACGCTTCGGACATGGCCCATTTCGGGCCCAAGGCGGTGCTGACCTCCATCGTCAATGACTGGGGCCCGCATTACATCCAGGCGACCCAGAGCGTGCTTGACCACAACTGGAAACCCCAGGACTACTGGGGTGGCCTGAAGGAAGGCACGGTGAAACTGCCGATCAGCGACCTGGTGCCGGCAGCGGTCAAGGGCGAAGCCGAGCAGATCATCGCCGATATCGAGAACGGCGCCTTTCACCCGTTCACCGGCCCGATCAAGGACCAGGCCGGCGTCGAGAAAATCCCCGCGGGCGTGAGCGCCACCAACGCGGAACTGGCGTCGATGAATTATTACGTCGAAGGGATGAAGGCTGAGATTCCGAAATAGCTGGCGAATCAACACAAAACCCTGTGGGAGCGGGCTTGCTCGCGAAGGCGGAGTGTCAGTCAACATTGATGCTGAATGTCCCGCCGCCTTCGCGAGCAAGCCCGCTCCCACAGAAGTCCGCATCCGAATTCAGGAAAGCAGTATGAACAGCCTGCCCATCATCGACATCAGCCCGCTCTACGGCGATGAGCCCGACGCCTGGCAAGGCGTCGCCGAGCAGATCGACCGCGCCTGCCGTCAGTGGGGCTTCTTCTACATCAAGGGCCACCCCATCAGCCCGGCGCGCATCGCCGAGGTGCTGGGCAATGCCCAACGCTTCTTCGCCTTGCCCGTCGAAGAAAAACTCAAGATCGACATCACCCAGACCCGCCACCATCGTGGCTACGGCGCCGTCGCCACGGAACAACTGGACCCGACCAAGCCCAGCGACCTGAAGGAAACCTTCGACATGGGCCTGCATCTGCCGGCCGATCACCCCGAGGTGCTGGCGGAAAAACCGTTGCGCGGCCCCAACCGCCACCCAGACCTGAGCGGCTGGCAAGCCTTGATGGAGCAGCATTACCGTGACATGCAGGCGCTTGCGCAAACCCTGCTGCGGGCCATGACCCTGGCCCTGGGCATCGAACGGGACTTTTTCGACACGCGCTTCAACGAACCGGTGAGCGTGCTGCGCCTGATCCATTACCCGCCCCGCGACACCGCCAGTTGCGCCGAACAGCAAGGTGCCGGCGCCCATACCGACTACGGTTGCATCACCCTGCTCTACCAGGACGCCGCCGGTGGCCTGCAAGTGCGCAACGTCAATGGCCAGTGGATCGACGCGCCGCCCATCGATGGCACCTTCGTGGTCAACCTCGGCGATATGATGGCGCGCTGGAGCAACGACCGTTACCTGTCCACGCCGCATCGGGTGATCAGCCCGCTGGGAGTGGACCGCTATTCGATGCCATTCTTTGCCGAACCGCACCCCGACACGCTGATCCAGTGCCTGCCCGGTTGCCAGGAGGACGCCCACCCACTCAAGTACCCAACGACGACCTGCGCCGAATTCCTGCTGTCGCGCTTCGCCGACACCTATGCTTACCGGCGGGAGCCCCAGGCCGTGTAGTGGATCAGCCGGTCAGGTTTTACCCGACAGGGCGGCCAGCCCCCTGTAGAATGCCCGCCATCGATTCGCTGATGAGAAAAGACCATGTACGACTGGCTGAACGCCCTGCCCAAGGCTGAACTGCACCTGCACCTGGAAGGCTCGCTGGAACCCGAGCTGCTGTTCGCCCTGGCCGAACGCAACAAGATCGCCCTGCCGTGGAACGACGTCGATACGCTGCGCAAGGCCTATGCCTTCAACAACCTGCAGGAATTTCTCGACCTCTATTACCAGGGCGCCGATGTGCTGCGCACCTCCCAGGACTTCTACGACCTGACCTGGGCCTACCTGTTGCGGTGCAAGGCGCAGAACGTGATCCACACCGAACCGTTCTTCGACCCGCAGACCCACACCGACCGTGGCGTCCCATTCGAAGTGGTGCTCAACGGCATCGCCGCCGCCCTCAAGGACGGTGAGCAGCAACTGGGCATTACAAGCGGCCTGATCCTGAGCTTCCTGCGTCACCTGAGCGAAGAACAAGCCGAGAAGACCCTCGACCAGGCGCTGCCGTTCCGCGACGCCTTCGTGGCCGTGGGCCTGGACAGTTCGGAAATGGGCCATCCACCGAGCAAGTTCCAGCGCGTATTCGACCGCGCACGCAACGAGGGCTTCCTGACCGTTGCCCACGCCGGCGAAGAAGGCCCGCCCGAGTACATTTGGCAAGCCCTGGACCTGCTGAAGATCCAGCGCATCGACCATGGCGTGCGCGCCATCGAAGATGAGCGGCTGATGCAGCGGATCATCGACGAGCAGATTCCATTGACCGTATGCCCGCTGTCCAATACCAAGCTGTGCGTGTTCGACGACATGTCGCAACACAACATCCTCGACATGCTCGAGCGCGGCGTGAAGGTGACGGTGAACTCCGATGACCCGGCGTACTTCGGCGGCTACGTCACCGAAAACTTCCACGCCCTGCACACCCACCTGGGCATGACCCAGGACCAGGCCAAGCGCCTGGCGCAGAACAGCCTGGATGCGCGGTTGGTGAAACCTTAACCCCGACAATCAACCCCTGTGGGAGCGGGCTTGCTCGCGAAAGCGGTGTGTCAGCTAACATGATGTCGACTGGCACACCGCTTTCGCGAGCAAGCCCGCTCCCACAGGGGATCGTGTTTAATCGGCGACAGTAGCCTCGCTCAACTCTTCCAACGTCTTGCCCCGGGTTTCCATCCCGAACAACCAGACCACCCCCGCCGCCACGGCGAAGCACAGCGCGCCCAGGGCGAATACGCCGCCCTGGCCGGTGATGGGAAACACCAGGCCGGTCACCAAGGGGCCGAGCAGCGAACCGATACGCCCAACCGCTGAAGCAAAACCCGAGCCGGTGGCCCGGGCGGAGGTCGGGTACAACTCCGGCGTGTAGGTGTAGAGCACCGCCCACATGCCGAACAGGAAAAACTGCATCAGCAACCCGGTGCCGATCAGCAGCCCGACGTTACCGCCAAACACCGCGCTCTGCCCATACAGAAACGCCATCACCCCGCCGCCCAGCAACGTGATGATGCACACCGGCTTGCGGCCCCAACGCTCCACCAGCCAGGCCGCCATCAGGAAGCCGGGAATCCCGCCCAGGGAAATCACCACGGTGTAATACACCGACTGGGTCACGGCGAACCCCGACTGCTGCAACAGTGCGCTGAGCCAGGACGTCAGGCCATAAAAACCGAGCAAGGCAAAGAACCAGACGCTCCAGATCATCATCGTGCGCTGGCGATACAGCGGCGACCAGATCTGCGCCAGGGCCGAAAAGAAATTGCCCGGCACACTCTCCACCCTTGGCAGGCGGATCGGCTCCGGCAGATCGCGACGTCCGAGCGAGGTCCGGACCTTGTCTTCGATCCGCTTGAGCACCGCGTCCGCTTCGTCACCCCGACCGGCCTGTTCCAGCCAGCGCGGCGACTCGGGAATGAAGAAGCGAATCGCCAGGACAAACACCGCCGGCACCGCCAGCACCAGGAAGATGTCGCGCCAGCCGATCACCGGCAGCAGGAAATACGACAGCACCCCCGCCGCCACGAAGCCCAGGGGCCAAAAGCCATCCATCAAGGCGATGTAGCGCCCTCGACGCTTGGCCGGGATCAACTCCGACAGCATCGACTGGGCAATCGGAAACTCCATGCCCATGCCGATACCCAGCAGGACGCGAAACAGCGTCAAGGTCTCGACATCCTGGGCGGTGGAGCACAGGTAACTGGCAATGCCCCACAACACGATGCTCCACTGGAACACCGGCTTGCGCCCGAACCGATCGGCCAGCATGCCCGACAGCGACGCCCCCAGCACCATGCCGAAGAAGCTGGAGCTGGCGAGCAAACCGGCCTGGGCGGTGCTCAGGCCGAACTCGGTTTTGATCGAGCCCAGCAGGAACGTCATCATTGCCAGGTCCATCGAGTCGAAGAAAAACGCCAGGGCAATGATGATGAAAATCACCCGGTGATACCCACTGATGGGTAACCGCTCCAGGCGTTCCGCCGCGCTGTAACCGTGAGTGTCCATGCTGCCTCCCCAATCCGAGAATTCCCCGGACCGAGTGTGCGCGAACCTTGCGAGCGGCTATTGCTGAATACGACCTGTCGACAGCCCTGAACGACGTGCCAGTTCCCTAGAACGCCATCTCCACGGCATCCTGCCGGGCGAACCGGTGGATTTCCTGCTGGCCGAGCGTCGTCACCTGCAAGGCCCTCGAATCGTTGGGCAAGGCCAGCCAACCTGACTGCATGAACAGTTGCAACAACGCCGCCCCCAGCGCGCCCCCCAGGTGCGGACGACGCTCGCTCCAGTCCGGGCAGGGGCACGCGATACGGGCATTGCGATAAGCCAGGGCCTGGATGAACAAGCCCCGCTCGGCCAGTTGATTGGCACCCTTGTGCGTGACGATCACCCTTTGTTCGAACTGCTCGATCCATCCGGCGTCCAGCAGGCGCTGGTAGAGGTCGGCCGCCAGGGTTCCCCCCAGGTGGTCGTCGCACAGCCTGGCCCGCATCAACGAAGCGGGGACCGACGGGGCCTTGGTCGGCATCACCCGGCGCCTGAAGACCTCCGGAATCTTCCGTGGCGTACTGACCAGGGTCGCGCTGGCCAGCGCTTCGACGGCGGCGCCGATTTCAGGCGCGGCCAGGCGGAAGAACCGCTTGCGGCCCCGGGCCTCGACTTTCAACAGACCTCCCGCGGACAAGCGCCCCAGGTGCGCATTGGCCGAGGACGGCGACAATCCGGCGAGCAACGCCAGCTCCTCGGCCTGGCGGGCCGTGCCGTCCATCAAGGCCCACATCATTGCGCTGCGCTTGGGGTCAGCCAGCAGCGTGGCGATCTGGCTGATGCAAGGTGCATGTTCCATGTATTCACTCCCTGTTGAATCATTCGTCTACTGCTCTGGCGCAGGCGGTCACTAGTATAAGCGCGGTGACCGCGCTTTCCTGTCCTCCGGAAACCTTTGGAGGCGATTGTTCGTGAGGGAAAAGTCTCTAATTGCGTGCGACTAATGGCCCGCCCCCGCCGGGAGTGGAAATCGAGCCGTCAACTCACCGCAGCGGTCCCGGAGCATGTCGCGCAAAAGGTTGATGGGTTTGCTCAATTGCGCCCGGTGGGCACACAGCAGATTGAGGGGCGCGCGCTCGCATTGCAGGTGCGGCAAGAGGATTTTCAAGCGCCCGGCCAGTACGTCGGTGGACACATCCAGCCACGACTTGTAGGCAATCCCGGCCCCCGCCACCGCCCAGCGGCGCACCACATCAGCGTCATCACTGAAGCGATCGCCGCCGACGGTGAGGCTCACCTCCCGTTTGCCGTCATGAAAGACCCATCGGTCATGGATCCGGCTGCCCAGCATGTACAACAGGCAGTTGTGCTGGGCCAGTTGTTCCAGTTGATGAGGTTCACCCTGGCGCGCCAGATAGTCTGGCGACGCACACAGCACCCGGCGGTTATCCGGGGCGACGGGCAAGGCCACCAGGCTTGAATCTTCCGGCTCGCCATAACGCAGGGCGATGTCCACCGGCTGCTTGAACAAGTCGGCCATGCGATCTCCCAGCAGCAGCCGCACCGTCAGCCCGGGATGCTCGCGCTGGAACTCATCCAGCCAGGGCAACAGCAGGTTGCGCCCCAGGTCCGAGGGCGCGGACAACTGCAACACCCCGCTGACCTGATCCTGGCCGCTGGTCAATAACCGCCGTCCTTCGTCGAGACTGCTCAACGCGGCACGGGCGTATTCGAGAAACCCCTCGCCTTCGGCCGTCAGGCGCAGGCTGCGGGTGGAACGGGCCAACAGCCGCGCACCAAGGTGCTGTTCGATCCGTTTCAACGCGGCACTGGCCACCGCCGCCGACAGGTCCATGACCCTGGCTGCCGCCGAGAGACTGCCCAGGTCCGCCGCCCGGACAAACAATTGCAAGTCATCGAAGCGAAGCATGACGACTCCATTATCAAAATATTATTGAAAGAGCCTGTTGTTTTAGCCGGTTTTATCTCGGTGATAAATAGCTAAACATGGCCTTCATCGAAACTCACCTCACGGAGCCGCTTCATGAAAGCCATCGCTTACTACCATTCGTTGCCCATCACCGACCCGCAATCGCTCCAGGACATCGAGCTGCCGGAACCGGTCGCAGGCCCCCGGGACCTGCTGGTGGAGGTCAAGGCCATTTCGGTCAATCCGGTGGACACCAAGGTCCGCCAGAACGTCCAGCCCGAAGGTGGCACCGCCAAGGTGCTGGGCTGGGACGTGGCCGGCGTGGTCAAGGCAGTCGGCAGCGAGGTCACGCTATTCAAAGCCGGGGACAAGGTGTTCTACGCCGGTTCCATCGCCCGGGCCGGTGGCAACAGCGAGCTGCATGTGGTGGATGAACGCATCGTCGGCCATATGCCCAAGACCCTCGGTTTCGCCGACGCTGCGGCGCTGCCGCTGACGGCCATTACCGCTTGGGAACTGTTGTTCGAGCGCCTGCACATCCAGGAAGACCAGGATGACCAGGGTCAGAGCCTGTTGATCGTCGGCGCGGCGGGAGGCGTGGGTTCGATCCTGACGCAACTGGCCCACCAACTCACCGGGTTGAAGGTGATTGGCACCGCGTCCCGTGCGCAAACCCAGGAATGGGTGCGCAGCCTGGGTGCTGACCTGGTGATCGACCACAGCCGCCCTTTGAGCGAAGTATTGAAAGAAGCGGGCCAGCCCCAGGTGACTCACGTCGCCAGCCTGACCCAGACCGACCAGCATCTGGACCAACTGGTCGAAGCCCTCGCACCCCAGGGCAAGCTGGCGCTGATCGACGACCCCAAGGCGCTGGACGTGACCAAGCTCAAGCGCAAGAGCCTGTCGTTGCATTGGGAATTCATGTACACCCGCTCGCTGTTCGAAACGGCCGACATGCTTGAACAGCACAAGCTGCTCAATCGCGTGGCCGCCCTGATCGACGCCGGCACGCTGAAGACCACGGTGGGCGAGCATTTCGGCACCATCAACGCCGAAAACCTGCGTCGGGCCCATGCCTTGCTGGAAAGCGGCCAGGCCAAGGGCAAGATTGTGCTCGAGGGCTTCTGACCGAACACGGCGGTCGCCCCGCTAACAATCCCGTGGCGAGGGAGCTTGCTCCCGCTGGGCTGCGTAGCGGCCCCTGGTTTTTGCGGTTGCTGCGCAACCGAGCGGGAGCAAGCTCCCTCGCCACAGTGATTGCCTCATTAGCCGGCGACTAACCGTCAGTCTGAGAGTTGATCCTTGTCACAAATGCGATCGCATTCGGGTCTACACTCGAGGCCTTTGCAACGCAATCTTTTCGTGAGGAGGTCAGCAATGAAGATCCTGATAAAAGAAGTGGCAAAATCTCAATGGCAAGTGCGTCTTGACCAGCACGTCGTCACCTTCCGTACCGAGGCCGAAGCCCAGGCTTTTGCCACGACCTTGCAGGCGCGGATCCACGCGCCCCATCGTTTCCCCGAACAACAGCAGCGCGCGGCCGGCTGAGTCAGCCTTCGCGACTGGCCTGGACCAGTGCCCGGGCGTTTTGCAGACGACGGGTGAGCATGGCGGCAGCCACCACCAATAACCCGCAAAGGCTTATGACCAAGGCCATCGGCACAGCGGTGCCGTCATGCAATGCAGCGACCAACGCAGCGGCTCCCGCCGCCACGGAAAACTGCAGGCATCCCAGCATCGCCGAGGCACTGCCGGCCCGGGCGCCCTGCCCGTTCATGGCGCAGGCCGAGGCATTGGGAAGGATGCAACCCAGGCTGGCGATGCAGATAAACAGTGGGACCAGCAGCGGCCACAACTGCGCAGGTTGCAATGAACTGACCGCCAGCAGGCTCAGCCCCGCCCCCAGGTAGACCCATACCGCGCGGTTCAACAGGAACGCCGGGCCGCGCTTGGACAGCAACCGGGCGTTGACCTGGGCAACCAGGATGAAGCCCGCCGCGTTGGTGCCGAACAGCCAACCGAAATGTTCGGCCGGTACACCGTAGAGCTTGATGAAGACGAAAGGCGAACCGGCGATGTAGGCAAACATCCCAGCGATAGCGATGCCCCCCGTCAGCGCATGGCCGAGGTAGACGGCGTCGGTCAATAATCGGCCATACTGGCGCAACGCGCCCGACAAAGGGGGGCGTGGCACATGGTCCGGCAAGCTTTCCGGCAACCACAAGGCCACCGCCGTCGACGCCAATGCGCTGAACACGGTCAGGGCAATGAAGATCGACTGCCAGCCATGCAGGTTCACCAGCAACCCACCCAGCATCGGCGCGAGAATCGGCGCCAGGCCCATCACCAGCATCAGTTGCGAAAACACCTTCGCCGAGCCCACCGCGTCGCATTTGTCACTGACCACGGCCCGGGAAATCACCATCCCGGCGCAGCCGCCCAAGGCCTGGACGAAGCGGGCGCCAATCAGCCATTCGAGGTTTGGCGCATAGGCGCAGGCCAGGGACGCCAGGGTGAACAGGCCGACGCCCGTCAGCAGCGGAATCCGCCGTCCGAAGCGGTCCGCCACAGGCCCATAGGCCAACTGCCCGATGGACAAGCCGAGGAAATAGGCCGCCAGGGTCAGCTGGATGTGTTTTTCGTCAGTACCGAAGGCCGTGGCCATCGCCGGAAAGGCGGGCAGGTAGAAATCGATCGCCAAGGGACCGAAAGCGCTCAAGGCGCCAAGAATCAGAATCGTACGGAGGTTCATCGGGCGTCCAGCTCAGGCGTCGTTCGACAGCCCGACAGTCTAGCCGTGCCGGGCGCTCTTGAACATTCCGATAGGTCGCTAACGATTAAAAAAACTCAAGCCACACTGATCCCATAACCCTCTTCCTTGATGGCCGCGACCACGGCATCGGCCGGCAACGAACTCTGGACCTGGACGGTCTTCGCGCCCAGGTCGACGCGCACGTCAGCCGCCGGATCCTTGGCCTGGACCGCCTCGGTGATGGCCTTGACGCAGTGACCGCAGGACATGCCCTCGACATTAAAAGTTTGCATGAGATGACTCCTTGGGATTGAGGTTGCCGCCAGTCTCAAGCTTGCCACGACGGAAAGGTCAAGTTCTGACAAAAACTGCCGGGCTGGCAATCGGCCTCGCCCTCAGCCAAGCTGCACACATCAAGGATTTCACACCGGAGGTTCAGCCATGCGCTGGTCAGCGTTCAGCCTGTTTTGCATGCTCGGTCTTTCAGCGGTAGCGCCCCAGGCCTCGGCCGCCGGCGAAGACTATGGCGTGTTGATCATTTCCCGCGAGCGCCTGGAGGTGTCGACCAATTGCGAAATCGGCATCTATATCCAGGACCAACTCTCGGCCCGGCTGTTCCAGGAGCAAAGCACCTCGTTCAACCTGCCGCCAGGTCAAGTCTCCTTGCGCCTGAAGTTGCTGCCGGGGCAGGCGCCGGGTTGTAATCCGGGCATGCTCGCGCCAGGGTCTCAGAACATCACCCTCAAGGCCGGTGACATCTTGAAGTTCCGCATCGCCATGAATGAACAAGGCATGTACCTCAAGCAGGCTGGGCTCGGTTACTGACACCCCCATCTTGTGGTTGCCAACCCCTGTGGGAGCGAGCTTTGCTCCCACAGAGCCAACTCCCCAGATCAGGGATCGGCAACGCTGTTTTGGATTGGCGCTTGACCTTGCCAGCATGGCAAGGTTGATCCTGTAGTCATTCACTACAGGGAGCCTGACCCATGTCCGAATCCACCACGTTCGATCTACCCATTGCCGGGATGACCTGTGCCAGTTGCGCCGGGCGGGTCGAGCGAGCCTTGAGCAAAGTCGCCGGTACCCGTGCTGTCAGCGTCAACCTGGCGACGGAACTGGCCCGAGTCCAGGCCCCCAAAGGCAGCCTGCCGGCCTTGAAGCAGGCCGTCGAACAGGCGGGCTATAGCGTTCCCGTGCAAACCCTGGAGTTGAACATCGAAGGGATGACCTGCGCCTCCTGTGTCGGTCGGGTCGAACGCGCCCTGGACAAGGTCGATGGCGTGAACAACGTCAACGTCAATCTGGCCAACGAGCGAGCCCATCTCGAACTGCTCGGCCACGTGGATGCGCAAATCCTGATCGATGCGGTCAAGCGCGCGGGCTACGACGCCACGGTCTGGCAGGCCGAGCGGGCCGCCGATACCCAGAACCACCGCCTGAATCGTGAACGCCTGGCACTGGTGCTGGCGATCCTGCTATCCGTGCCGTTGGTGCTGCCCATGTTGCTGCAGCCGTTCGGCGTGCATTGGATGCTTCCGGCCTGGGTGCAGTTCGCCCTGGCGACGCCGGTGCAATTCATCTTCGGCGCGCGGTTCTACGTCGCCGCCTTCAAGGCCGTGCGGGCCGGTGCCGGGAACATGGACCTGCTGGTGGCCCTGGGTACGAGCGCCGGCTATGGCTTGAGCGTGTATGAATGGGCGATCGCCCGTCCCGGCGGCATGCCACACCTGTATTTCGAGGCCTCGGCGGTGGTGATTGCCCTGGTGCTGCTCGGCAAATACCTGGAAAGCCGCGCCAAGCGCCAGACCGCCAGCGCCATCCGCGCCCTCGAAGCCTTGCGCCCGGAGCGGGCGATCCAGGTGATCGATGGCCAGGAGCGGGACGTTGCCATCAGCGCCCTGCGCTTGAATGACCGGGTGCTGGTCAAGCCCGGCGAACGCTTCCCGGTGGACGGTGAAGTGCTGGAAGGCCAGAGCCATGCCGACGAAGCGCTGATCAGCGGCGAAAGCCTGCCGGTGCCCAAGCAGCCCGGCGACAAAGTCACGGGTGGCGCTATCAATGGCGAAGGCCGGCTGCTGGTCCGCACGCAAGCCTTGGGCGCCGAAACCGTTCTGGCGCGCATCATCCGCCTGGTGGAAGACGCCCAGGCCGCCAAGGCGCCAATCCAGAAACTGGTGGATAAAGTCAGCCAGGTCTTCGTGCCGGTGGTGCTGGTGCTGGCCCTGGCGACATTGATCGGCTGGTGGCTGTACGGAGCCCCACTGGAAACCGCGTTGATCAACGCCGTTGCGGTGCTGGTAATCGCCTGCCCCTGCGCCCTGGGCCTGGCGACGCCCACGGCGATCATGGCTGGCACCGGTGTGGCTGCGCGCCACGGGATTCTGATCAAGGACGCCGGGGCCTTGGAGCGCGCCCATGAAGTCACGACCGTGGTGTTCGACAAGACCGGCACCCTCACCTCCGGCACGCCCCGCATCGCCCACCTGACCGCCCTCGACGGCGACGAGGACGCGCTGCTGAAAATGGCCGGGGCGCTGCAACGCGGCAGCGAACATCCGCTGGCCAAAGCGGTACTGGATGCCTGCGCCGAGCGCGGCCTGCACGTGCCGGATGTCAGCGACAGCCAGTCCCTGGCCGGACGCGGTATTGCCGGCAGCCTCGACGGGCGCCGCCTGGCCTTGGGCAATCGTCGTCTGCTTGAAGAACGGGGTCTGGAGCCCGGTTCGCTGGCCGAATCTGCGCAGGTTTGGGAAACCGAAGGGCGCACGTTGTCCTGGCTGATCGAACAAGGCGAAGTGCCGCGGATGCTAGGCCTGTTTGCCTTCGGTGACACCCTCAAGCCTGGTGCTCTGGCAGCCGTACAAGCCTTGGATGAACAGCACATCGCCAGCCACCTGCTCACCGGCGACAACCAAGGTAGCGCCCGAGTAGTGGCCCAGGCGCTGGAGATTTCCAATGTCCATGCCGAGGTACTGCCGGCGGATAAATCCGCCATCGTCCAACAATTGAAGCGCCATTCGGTGGTGGCGATGGTGGGCGACGGCATCAACGACGCCCCGGCCCTGGCCGCCGCCGACATTGGCATTGCCATGGGCGGCGGCACCGATGTGGCGATGCATGCCGCGGGCATCACCCTCATGCGCGGCGATCCGCGCCTGGTGCCGGCGGCGCTGGACATCAGCCGCAAGACCTACGCCAAGATCCGCCAGAACCTGTTCTGGGCGTTTATCTATAACCTGATCGGCATCCCCCTGGCGGCGTTCGGTTTTCTCAACCCGGTGCTGGCCGGCGCGGCCATGGCGCTGTCGAGCGTCAGCGTGGTGAGCAATGCGTTACTGTTGAAGTTCTGGACACCCAAGCCATTGGAGGACAAGCGATGAACATCGGCCAAGCGGCCCGCCAGAGCGGCCTGAGCGCGAAGATGATCCGTTATTACGAATCCATCGGCCTGCTCAAGGCTGCACATCGTACCGACAGCGGTTACCGGATCTACGGCACCGATGACCTGCACACCCTGGCGTTCATCAAGCGCTCCCGCGACTTGGGATTTTCCCTGGAAGAGGTCGGCAAACTGCTGACCCTCTGGCAAGACCGCCAACGCGCCAGCGCCGACGTCAAGGCCCTGGCCCGGCAACACATCGATGAGCTGAACCAGAAAATCCGCGAGTTGGCCGAACTGCGCGACACCCTGCAAGACCTGGTCGAACACTGCCACGGCGACCACCGCCCGGACTGTCCGATCCTCAAGGAACTGGCGTCGGGGTGCTGTAAGAATTGATGCCAACCGCCCTGTGGGAGCGAGCCTGCTCGCGAAGACGGTTGCCCATTCAACATCCATGCACATCGCTTTCGCGAGCAAGCCCGCTCCCACAGGGGGCTTGGTGGGGGACATCAGATTCGAGCTCCAACACAAAACCTCTGTGGGAGCGGGCTTGCTCGCGAAGGCGGCGGCACATTCAACATTGATCCAAGCTGACCCACCGCTTTCGCGAGCAAGCCCGCTCCCACAAGGAGGGTTGCGCCACAGGGGATGGGCGGTGGGGCTGTTTTAGGGCCACAAAAAACCCGGCCATTGGCCGGTTTTTTGTTCAACCGATCATTGCATCCACGGCGGCGGTGGTTCTTCGGTCTTGCCGGGCGGTGCATCGTCGGCGGCGCGGACCGCCTGGCGGCGTTCTTCGTCCAGGCGTGCAGCCTCGATTTCACGCATGATCCCGCCGACATCCGCCAGCTCTTCCGGCTCGTCGAACTCGCCGGTCAGCACGCTGGCCGGGTGCAGGGTGCCGGCTTCGTACAGTGCCCACATTTCCTTCGCGTACTTGGTGCGCTTGAGCTCCGGGGCGAACCGGCCGAAGTAGGACGCCATATTGCCCACGTCCCGCTCCAACATGCTGAAGGCATGGTTGTTACCCGCGGCATCTACGGCTTGTGGCAGGTCGATGATCACCGGTCCCGTTGGCGTGAGCAGGACGTTGAACTCCGACAGGTCACCATGCACCAGACCGGTACACAGCATCAGCACGATCTGGGAAATCAGATAGGCGTGATATTCACGGGCCTGGTCCGGCTCCAGCACCACATCGTTCAAGCGCGGTGCCGCATCGCCATACTCGTCGGCCACCAGCTCCATCAGCAGCACGCCTTCGAGGAAGTCGTACGGCTTGGGCACACGCACACCCGCGCTCGCCAGGCGGAACAGGGCCGCCACTTCGGCATTCTGCCAGGCGTCCTCGGTTTCCTTGCGCCCGAACTTCGAGCCCTTGGCCATGGCCCGGGCCTGACGGCTGTTGCGCACCTTGCGGCCTTCCTGATATTCGGCCGCCTGACGAAAACTTCGCTTGTTCGCCTCCTTGTAGACCTTCGCGCAACGTAGCTCGTTGCCGCAGCGCACCACATAAACAGCTGCTTCTTTACCACTCATGAGTGGGCGCAGCACCTCGTCGACCAGACCGTCCTCGATCAGGGGTTCAATGCGTTTTGGAGTCTTCATCAGCTTTTATTGTGGGTCCTTTATTACCAAACACGCGAATGACAGTCGTTATACGGCAATCCTTGCTCCACGGGGAGGGGTTGCCGACCTATGAACCGGTGATGCACACAATGTGCCGGATTATCGACCGCGCCAAATCATAGCCGAGACCGGACCTGGCGTTGGCAACTGAATGCCCAGGTATTTGCGACAAGAGCTGACAGCCATGCCTACAGCCGCCGTAGGCCAGTGCGGCGACTCAATGCTTGAACAACTCCCCCGGGGTAAACCCGAACATCCCCTTGAACGCGGCAATGAACGCGGACGTTGAATCATACCCACAGGACAACGCGGCGCTGGTAACGCTGTCGCCTTTCTCCAACGAGCCCAGGGACGACAACAAACGCATGCGCTGGCGCCAGGCCCGAAAGCTCAGGCCGGTCTCGCGCTGGAATAGACGCATCAGGGTTTTTTCCGACGTGCCCAGACGCTCGGACCAAGCGTGCAAGGTGACGTTCTGTTCGGGCTGTTCGATTAATTCGTTGCACAGCGCCAGCAAGCGGGCATGTCGCGGCAGTGGCAAGGAAAATCCCACCTCCGGCAGCGTCGCCAACTGATCCAGCAGCACCTGCACCAGCCGTTCTTCCTGGGTATTACCCTGGGGATAATCGACCGGCAGCTGACAGAACACCTTGATCAGTTCACGGGCCAGTGGCGTGACCTCCAGCACCCGACAGCGCTCATCGGCCCAGGGGCAAGCGTGGCGATGGACGTACAGACTGCGCATTTCCGCCCGGGTCGAGGTCACCACCTGATGCTCCAGGTCCGCCGGAATCCAGATACCCCGTTGTGGCGGGGCAAAAAAACTGCCGGCGGCGGTGTGTACGCCAAGAACGCCGCTGATGGCGTAGGAAAACTGCACCCAATCATGACGATGGGCTTGGGTCCAGGAACCGGCACTCAGGCTTTCGACACGGGCGTACAACGGCCTCGGCAATTGCGCCAGGTCGGGGATATGGCGTTCCAGCTGCTGATGTCCGTTAGGCGGCATTGATTGGCCTTATGTCGCAAGACGACTAATGAAGATGACATTAGGCTAAGTCGACTTTTCCTACAACTTGCGGTGCCCTATGCATATCGTCAGACACCTCAAACGCCTGGTGACCGACTGGTTCCTGTGCGGCATGTTGCTCGCCACGCTGTTGGCGTATTTCTTCCCGACCTTTGGCGCCACGGGCGGTGCCATGCATGCCGAATGGGTGGTCAACATCGGCATCTTCGTGGTGTTCTTCCTGCACGGGGTCAACCTGTCCGGCGAGCAGATCCGCCACGGCCTGAAGAACATCCGGCTGCATGCGATGGTGCAGGGTTTCACCTTTGGCGTGTTCCCCTTGATCTGGCTACTCAGCAACTGGCTGCTGGGCAGCCATGTGCCGGCGCTGCTGATGCTGGGGTTCTTCTACCTCTGCGCCCTGCCCTCGACGATCTCTTCCTCGGTGGCCCTGACGGGCAGTGCGAAAGGTAACGTGCCAGCGGCAATTCTCAACGCGAGCCTGTCCAGCGTACTGGGGATTTTCCTGACACCGTTGCTGGTCAGTTTCGTCGTCGGCAGTGGCGCCGGGGGCATCGACCTGGGGTCAACCTTGCTCGACCTGTGCCTGATGTTGCTGCTGCCGCTGGTGCTGGGGCAGTTCCTGCGGCGTTGGTTGGCCGGCTTTTTCGGACGATACAAACGCTACACCAGCCTCATCGACAAGTTGGTCATCCTGCTGCTGGTCTATGCGGCGTTCTGCAACTCGATGGTGTCCGGCATCTGGCGCCAGCAAGGCAACGGCGTGTTGCTCAGCGCAGTGGTGGGCAGTGCCGTGCTGCTGGCAATCATCCTGTGGGCGACCACCCGTACCGCCCGCGCCCTGAAGTTCAACAGCGCCGATGAAGTCGCCGCGGTGTTTTGCGCCAGCAAGAAATCCCTTGCCGCCGGGGTGCCGATGGCGGCGTTGATTTTCGGCAACCATCCGGGCCTGGGGCTGATTCTGCTGCCGATCATGATCTATCACCCGCTGCAGTTGATCGTCTGCTCGATCCTGGCCGAGCGCTATGCCAGCCAGCACAAGGCGCTGACATCCGGCCAGGACGGCGCCCTCGTCAACGCTCGATGATCGCCGTCACGCCCTGGCCGGCGGCGGCACAGATGGAGATCAACCCTCGACCTCGCCCGGCGGCATCCAGCAACTTGGCGAGGTTGGCGACAATGCGCCCGCCCGTGGCGGCAAACGGATGCCCGGCGGCCAGGGAACTGCCCTTCACGTTCAGCCGGCTGCGGTCGATGGACCCCAGCGGCGCGTCGAGACCCAGGCGGGTGTTGCAGTAGTCCGGGTCTTCCCAGGCTTTGAGCGTGCACAGCACTTGGGCGGCGAACGCTTCGTGGATTTCGTAGTAATCGAAGTCTTGCAAGGTCAGGCCGTTGCGCGCCAACAATCGCGGCACGGCGTAGACCGGGGCCATCAGCAGCCCTTCGGCACCGTTGACGAAATCCACCGCCGCCGTTTCACCGTCACGCAGGTACGCCAGGATCGACAGGCCCCGGGCCTTGGCCCATTCTTCGCTGCCCAGCAGCACCAACGAGGCACCGTCGGTCAGTGGCGTGGAGTTGCCGGCGGTCATCGTGCCCTTGGCGCTTTTTTCGAAGGCCGGCTTGAGGGACGCGAGTTTTTCCAGGGTCAGGTCCGGGCGCAGGTTGTTGTCCCGGGTCAGGCCGAGAAACGGCGTCATCAAGTCGTTCTGCCAACCTTCTGCGTAGGACGCGGCCATTTTCTGATGGCTCTCCAGGGCCAACTGGTCTTGCGCCTCCCGAGGGATCTGCCAGGTCTGGGCCATCAATTCACAGTGCTCGCCCATGCTCAGGCCAGTGCGCGGTTCGTTGATGCGCGGCAGATCCGGTATCAGGTGTTGGGGGCGCAATTGCAGGAAAGTCTTGATTTTCTCGGCGGTGGTCTTGGCGCGATTGGCTTGCAGCAGGATCCTGCGCAACCCCTCGTTGACGGCGATCGGCGCGTCCGATGTGGTGTCGACGCCGCCGGCAATGCCGCTGTCGATCTGGCCCAGGGCGATCTTGTTGGCCACCAGCAGCACCGTTTCCAGCCCCGTACCGCAGGCCTGCTGTACATCATAGGCCGGCGTCATCGGTGACAACCGCGAACCGAGCACGCATTCGCGGGTCAGGTTCATATCCCGGGAGTGCTTGAGCACCGCACCGGCCGCCACTTCGCCGATGTGCAAGCCATGCAGGTTGTAGCGTTCGATCAGCCCCTCGAGGGCAGCCGTCAACATCGCCTTGTTGCTGGCGGTGGCATAGAGCCCGTTGGAGCGGGCGAAGGGAATGCGGTTACCGCCGATGATCGCGACGCGACGTAGTTGTGTCATGAAAGAACTCCCTGTGTACCCTGTGAAAACTCAACCGGACCCTGTGGGAGCAAAGCTTGCTCGCGATGAACGATGACGCGACCTACCTGAAAAACGCGGTGTCTGCATCGCGAGCAAGCTTTGCTCCCACAGGTATCCCGTACCCTGGAAACAGCGCTCCGGCACAAGCTTAGGCTTTATCTCGCCGATCGAACGACTGATTGCCAATCATGGTCCACACTTGGAACCTCATCAGCCGGAGTGTGTTCCATGTCTGACCGTTATATCGACTTCGCCAATTCGCCCATTGGCCGGCGCATGGTCGGGTCCCTCGGCCTGCCCTCGCCGGTACGCCTGGAACGCTGGCAGGCCGGGCGGCTGCGGCCGATCGAAGGCGCGCTGCTGCTGGGCGGTGGGCCGTTGACCGAACAGGTCAGCACCTTTGCCAAGCGCCTGACCGACAGCATTTTCATCTACGGCGGCGAACCGACCCTGGCCACGGAATGGATCCCCGGCCACGGCCCGAAAATCAAGGCGGTGGTGTACGACGCCAGCCATTTGGTCCAGGCCGACCAGCTCAAGCAACTGCGGGAATTTTTCCAGCCGCTGATGAAAAACCTCGACCACGGCGCCCATGTCGTCATCCTCGGGCGTGCACCGGAAAGCCTTGGCGATCCGTTCGCCGCCAGTGCCCAGCGAGCGTTGGAGGGTTTCAGCCGGTCCCTGGCCAAAGAGCTGCGCCACGGCGGGACGCTGCAATTGCTGTACGTCGGCGACGGTGCCGAAACCCAGTTGGAAGGTGCGCTGAGGTTTTTCCTGTCGCCCAAAAGCGCCTTCATTTCCGGGCAGGTCATTCGTCTTAACGCCTGTGACACCCAAGTCCAGGACTGGACCCGGCCGCTCACGGGGCTCAAGGCGTTGGTCACCGGTGCAGCCCGCGGGATCGGCGCCGCCATCGCCGAAACCCTGGCCCGCGATGGCGCCGACGTGATCCTGTTGGACGTCCCCCAGGCCAAGACCGATCTCGACGCCCTGGCGGCACGCTTGAGCGGGCGCAGCGTGACGCTGGATATCTGCGCAGAAGAGGCTGCCCCTCAGTTGATCGAGCACTTGCCCGACGGCGTCGATATCGTGGTGCACAACGCCGGCATCACCCGGGACAAGACCCTCGCCAACATGACCCCGGAATTCTGGGACGCCGTGCTGGCCGTCAACCTCAACGCCCCGCAAGTACTGACCAAGGCCCTGCTGGACAGCGGCACCCTGCGGGACAATGGCCGGGTGGTTCTGCTGGCGTCCATCAGCGGCATTGCCGGCAACCGTGGGCAGACCAACTATGCGGCGAGCAAAGCCGGGCTGATCGGCCTGGCCCAGGCGTGGGCGCCGCAGTTGCAAACACGCGGGATCAGCATCAATGCCGTGGCGCCGGGCTTCATTGAAACCCGCATGACCGCCGAGATCCCCTTCGCCTTGCGCGAGGCCGGACGGCGCATGAGTTCCCTTGGCCAGGGCGGTTTGCCCCAGGACGTCGCCGAAGCCGTGGCCTGGCTCGCGCAACCAGGCACGGGGGCCGTGACCGGTCAGGCCCTGCGGGTATGCGGGCAAAGCCTTCTGGGAGCGTGACCATGACGATTCAATGGCATGACGTCAGCAGCCCGCCCTCCATGTCCGGGCTGTATTCGAAAGCGGCGACACGGCGCAAGATCACCGGAACGACCTTGCCCGAGGAAGGGTTGCGCCAGGTGCTCCAGGTCGACCCGCAACGGCTGGCGGCTTATCGCAAGGTTTGCGGTTTCGTCGATAACGGACTGCTGCCGCCGACCTATCCCCACGTCTTGGCGTTCGCCCTGCAAATGCAATTGCTCACGGGGCGGGACTTCCCTTTTCCGTTGTTGGGGCTGATCCACTTGAGCAACCGCATTCGTGTATTGCGGCCCATGGGCGGCGTCGGCCAGGTGCGGACCAGCGTCCATGTCGAGAACCTGCAAGCCCATGCCAAGGGCGCGGTCTTCGACCTGGTGACCCGCCTGGATGATCAATTGGGGCCGCTGTGGGAAGCTCGGAGCCAGATGCTGTGCAAAGGGGTCCAGCTTGACGGCGCACTGGTGGACGACTCGCCCGAGGCCAGCTTGCCCTTGATTGAAGTCGCGCGCTGGGCCGCACCGGCTGACATCGGTCGGCAGTACGCCAAGGTCTCCGGCGACTACAACCCGATCCACCTGAGTGGCATGAGCGCTCGGCTGTTCGGCTTCCCCACCGCCATCGCCCATGGTCTGTGGAACAAGGCCAGGACCCTGGCGGCGCTGGATGACCACCTGGCCGAGGCCAACATCGAAATTGACGTGACCTTCAAAAAACCAGTGCGCCTGCCCAGCGAAGTGACCCTGCTGGCCAGCGCGGCGGGCTCCAGTGGGCAACTGCAACTGATGGGCGCCGGGGCGCTGGAGCATATGGTGGGAGCATGGCGGCCGGTGGCCTGAGCAGGTCGATGGTATTCACCGCGCCCCCCTGTGGGAGCGGGCTTGCTCGCGAAAGCGGTGGGTCAGTCTGAATCAATGTGACTGTGCAGCCGTCTTCGCGAGCAAGCCCGCTCCCACAGTTTGTCCAGGGATGTTCATAGATCCGATAGCCACCACCAATCCCTGTGGGAGCGAGCTTGCTCGCGATGGCGGTGGGTCAGCTTGCATCCATCTTGAATCACCCCACTCAGCGCGGCGGGTAGTTGGACAGGATCCGCCCGACCGTCTCGCGCACAGCCGTGTTGCGGTCGGTCGGGTTGGGGGAGTTGCTGAGCAATTGCTCATCACTGCCACGCCACACCAGCTTGCCGTCCTTGCCATCGAGCAGGTCGA
Source organism: Pseudomonas sp. SWRI179 (assembly GCF_014268705.1). Lineage (NCBI taxonomy): Bacteria > Pseudomonadati > Pseudomonadota > Gammaproteobacteria > Pseudomonadales > Pseudomonadaceae > Pseudomonas > Pseudomonas sp. SWRI179. Next base: position 35,136 of record NZ_JABWRA010000031.1, read on the forward strand.
TCTGCACGGTGGCGACCTTGTAGCTGATGTTGCGGGTTTCGTTGTACATCGGCCCGCCCCAATACCCGTTCCAAGGGCCGCCCCAACCGCCGCCATAGTTGGTCGTGACCTGTTGCTGGCGGTCCTCGACAATCAAATAGGCCTGGACCAGCACATCGCCGCGCCCACCTGCCGCGGCCGGGCGCAGGCCGCGCTGGTCGAGTTGATCGGCCACCGCCTGGCGGATCCGCTGCTCGGTCAGGTCGCTCTTGATACGGGGGTCATCAGGACGATATTGCAGCGCCGGGTCTTTCCAGCTCCAACTGCGATATGCCGCGAAATCACGGCTGGTGTCGAAGTCATGATTGACCTGGTTAGAAGCACAGGCCCCCAGCAGCAAGGTGAAGGCCAGTAGAGCAAGACGGCGAAACATGGTTTTTCTCCGTTGCGTAATCAACTTGGCGGATACGCCGACAGGGCTTTTTCCACCGCTTCACGAATGGCGTCGGTGCGCTCGGTCTGGCTGCCCCGCTGGCCAGTCTCGGCGCTGGCGCTCCACACCGGCTGACCGGTGCGGGCATCGAACAGGTCCACCCGAACCACCACGACTTGTTCCTGATACGTGCGCACCATCGGCATCGGACGGTACACGCCATAACCCGGACCGTAGCGGTCGTAACGGTTGTAGCCACCGTAGTACCCCGCATCATAGTCGTCCCGAACCTGACGCACGCGGGTTTCCAGGCGCAGGTCGGCGCTGACGAACAGGTCGGCGGGCCGGTTGTCATGCAGCGGCCGCAGGCCCCGCTGGTCGAGGGCATTGCTCACCGCTTCGGCCACTTGGGCCGAATCCGCCCAGGCAGTGCCCGGTGGCAAACGCCCGTCACGCCAGGCCCAACTGCGATAGCGCCCATAATCACGGGGCGGCGCCGGATAGGCGCTGCGGTCGAACACCGTGGCGGCCTCGGGCGGCGCCGGCGGCAGCGGGTTGGACGTGGCGACATAGGGATTGCTGCCCTGGCAGGCCACCAGCCCCAGGCACAGCACCAACAACCCTGAACGACCTTTCATTTCGCGCTCCGATTGCACGTTCAGATCAGAGGGGACGGCAGATCCAGTGCAGATAACGCCCCAACCCGGCAAATGCCGGATGGCGACGGTGGGCCAGCTCCATTTCCAGCAACTGCGCTAGCTCCACCCGCCCCTGGAATTCTACGGGCATGTAGTCATGGAAAACCCGCACGCCACTCTGGCTTTCGACCTGCCACAGGCCTTCAAGTTGCGCCGCCAATTCGCGCGGATCAAGGGGCTGTTGTGGTGTCAGGCTCTGTTTTTCGCCGGCCATGTCGTTTTTACGCAACTTGCGAAAATGCCCCTTGAGCAGGTTGCGATAGACCAACGCGTCGCGGTTGTAGAACGCCAGGGACAACCAACCGCCCGGGACCGTAAGTTGATGCAGCACCGGCAGGATCGCGTGGGGCTCGGCCAGCCACTCCAGCACCGCGTGACACAGCACCAGGTCGTAAGGCTCGGTCAACTGGCCGAGCAGGTCCTGCCACGGCGCCTGGATAAACGTGGCCTGCTGGCCGGCCTCGGCAAAGCGTTGGCGGGCGCCTTCGAGCATGGGTTCGGCCGGCTCGGCCAGGGTCACCTGGTGGCCGCGCTCGGCCAGCCACAACGACATATGGCCCAGGCCGGCGCCGATGTCCAGCACGCGCAACGGGCGTTGCGGCAAGCTTTCCAGCAGGTCGGCCTGAAGCACTGCCAGGCGGATCGCGCCCTTGGCCCCGCCGTAGATTTTCTCCGCGAAACGCGTGGCGAGCTGATCGAAATGACGGTCGCTCATTGGCCGAACCGCCGTTCGCTGTCCGCCAGCTTGCTGCGCACCACGGCGTCCATGTCCAGCCCCAACTCGCTGCACAGCAGCAACAGGTACAACACGATGTCACCGACTTCCTGCCCGGCGTGGGCCAGTTTGTCCGCCGGCAACTGGCGGGACTGATCCTCGGTCAGCCACTGGAAAATTTCCACCAGCTCGGCCATTTCCACGCTGGCGGCCATGGCGAGGTTTTTCGGGCTGTGAAATTGCCGCCAATCGTTACGATCGCGAATGGCATGCAGGCGTTCGGTCAGTTCAACAAGGTTCATCGGGTTCTCCTGAATGCGCATAGCTTCACGGGGATGATCGGGGAAGGCAAGAGTCCTCGGTACGAAGCGGCGGTTTGCCCCATAATCGAACCAACTCGGCCGCCACAGCTCCTACAATCAGGAGCCAACGGCTCAACGCAGATTCCCTCCCATCAGGATGCACATATGCAGGCAGAAAGCTTTTTCGAATGGCTCGGCCAGGCGCTCGGTTCGGTGATCCGGTTCATCGTCGACCTGCTCAGCGGCCTCTTCAACACCCTGGCCAACGCCGGCGGCAACTTCGTCGACGGGCTGTCACGCACCCTGGGCATGGACACCTCGATCATCAGCATCATCGCCCTGATCCTCGGGCTGATGCTGCTGTACACGGCCATTCGCGCGTTCATGCGGGCCTCGATCGTCATGGGCATCATCTGGCTGGTGCTGGGGTTGTGGTTGTTGAGCTGGATCATTCACTAGAGCCTCCAGCATCCCCTCGCCCGACACAACACTCTGTGGCGAGGGAGCTTGCTCCCGCTGGGGCGCGCAGCGGCCCTGTTTTTGGGGACGGCTGCGCAGTCCAGCGGGAGCAAGCTCCCTCGCCACAATGAATCCAAGTTCCGCAGGGAACGAGCAGGCAAGAACCCGCTACAATCGCGCTCCATCAAGGAGCCCGCATGCCCAACCTGACCACCGACTGGCGCGACCGCCTCACCCATCGCCGGGTCTGGGCATTGGCTGCGCCGATGATCCTCTCGAACATTTCCGTACCGCTGGTGGCGCTGGTGGACAGCACGGTCATCGGCCACTTGCCCCATGCCCATCAGTTGGGCGCGGTGGCGGTCGGGGCGAGTTTGTACACGGTGCTGGCGTGGGCCATGGGTTTCTTGCGCATGGGCACCACCGGGTTCGCCGCCCAGGCCGCCGGGCGGGGTGACGGCGCGGCGTTGCGGCAAGTGTTGCTGCAAGGCCTGCTGTTGGCGATGGGGTTGGCGATGTTGCTCGGCGCCGTCGGCGTGCCGTTGAGCGACGTGGCCTTGCACTTCATGCAGCCGTCCGCTGAGCTCAACCAGTTGACCCGCGACTTCTTCCACACCCGGCTCTTCGGCTTGCCGGCGGCGCTGGCCAGCTATGCGCTGGTGGGCTGGTTCCTTGGCGCCCAGAATGCCCGGGCGCCGTTGGCGATCCTGCTGGTGACCAACCTGGTCAACATCGCCCTGAACCTGTGGTTCGTGATCGGCCTGGACTGGGGCGTGACCGGTTCGGCCCGGGCCTCGGTGATTGCCGAGTGGACCGGTGCGCTGGTTGGCCTGGCCTTGGCTCGCAAGACACTGCGGGCCTGGCCCGGACAAATCGCCTGGGCAGCCCTGGGCGTGTGGCGGAACTGGCGTCCGCTGCTGGCGGTGAACCGGGACATTTTCATTCGCAGCCTGGCCCTGCAAGCGGTGTTCTTCCTGATCACGGTGCAAGGCGCGCGCCTGGGGGACGCGACCGTGGCAGCCAATGCCCTGCTGCTCAACGGCCTGCTGTTGACCGCCCATGCCCTGGACGGCCTCGCCCACGCCGTGGAGGCGTTGTGCGGCCATGCCATCGGCGCTCGCGACCGCCTCGCCCTGCGTCGTTCGCTGGTGGTGGCCGGCGGTTGGTCGCTGATTGCCAGCCTCGGCTTTGCCCTGCTGTTCCTGCTCGCCGGCCACGTCTTCATCGACATGCAGACCGACATCCCCGACGTACGCGCCACCGCTTATGGCTACCTGCCCTACCTGGCGACCTTGCCGCTGATCGCGGTCTGGAGCTACCTGCTCGACGGCCTGTTCATCGGTGCCACCCGCGCCCGGGAAATGCGCAACGGCATGGTCTTGACCCTGCTGCTGGTGGCGCCAATCGCCTGGATGCTGCTGGGGTTGGGCAACCACGGACTGTGGATCACCTTCTTGCTGTTCATGGCCTTGCGCAGCCTCACCCTCGGTGCGTTTGCCTGGCACTTGCAGCGGCACGACCGTTGGCTCGGCGCGCCGACGTAATAATCCTCAACCCTGACGGCCCTGCCAGCGTCGCCGCAGGTGATCGAGCCGCTCGCGCTGCGAACCACCCTCCGGCCCCGGCAAGAGCCGGGCATTGGGGTATTGCAGCCGCAGCCAGAGCCAGTCGTCGAGCACCGTCCGCTCGGTAAAACCCAGCGCCAGCCCCTGCTGCACATCCTCCCAGAGCCGGCGGTAATCACGGCCGGTGGAATGGGACCATTGCCACGCGTGACGCTCCAGCAGGCAGCGCTGCAACTGGCCCTGCTGTCGATCGCTGAGGCCGTGCTCCTTCTCCAACGCCGCCACCGGCAATCCGGGGTTGGACAGTTGCTGCCAGCCCTGGCTGCCGATCGCCCGGTCGGCCCATGTGCCGCCGAACCAGCGCAACAGGCTGATCGGACCCAGCCAGCAACTGAGTTCATGGGCGTCGCAACCGTCGAAGAAATAGCTGGCGGTGTGCGGGTTGTAGTAATTCAACAAGGCTTTGTGATGCAGGCCCAGCGTCACCGTCAGCATGCGCCGCAGATGCGCCAGTAATTGCACCGCAGGCTGTGGACAGGCCAGCAACAGCCCTGGCCAGGCGCGCGGGTCCAGGTGGCAAAGACTCGTCAACGCGGGCGATTGGCGCAGATCCACCAACAGCGGGCCGTGGTCGCGAAGCCCATGCAGCTCAGTACCTTCGAACAGGGCAAAGTGCTGGGCATCGGCGAACTGCGCGTGAACACGCTGCACCGCCTCAGGCGCACTCGGTGCGTCCAGCAACAACCACTGCGGCGTCGATCCAGGCACGGCCACGGCGCTCATCGAGCAATGCCCGCGCCGCGGCCCATGAGCATGCGGCAGGTGCACAGGGGTTGGGTGCAAGGGTTGAAAGGCCCGCCTTCGGGCAACAGGCACAACAAGATCAGCGGCTCGGCCTCCCGCAGCGCCGACAACAGCACCGGATCGACCACGGATGGCCCAAGTGTTTCGCCCGAGAATGACTCATCCGCCCCCTCTACCGAGGCAGGCTCGCTCAGAAATGCACTGATCAACGGCCGATCCGGATCGCCTTCGATAAAGCTCACCAGCACCTCGGTACCGTCACCCATCGCGTCCACCCCGCCAGCCGCCAGCTCGGGCGCCAAAGGCAACCAGCAATGGCTGGGACTGGAACCTTCGCCCTGATAGACCCAGTCGAACTCCACCGCCACGCGCCCTGCCCCGAGCACCGGAGGCTCGTCAACCGCCACGACCCAACCGCGTTGCCGGCTTGCCATGCGGGGCTTGACCGGGACGTTGTCCGGCCTGAACAGCACGCCCCGGGGAATGGCCTTGAAATGATTGCCATACATGCCCGCCTGGGCGCGATGCTCAACCTTGGTCAACAGCCAGCGCCGGTTCCAGCTGGCAAACGGATGGGCCATCAGCGTCAGTATCTGGCCCGCGTGCAGGTTCGTCAGGTCGCTACGACCCTGGGCGACTTGCTGCCCCGCCACAGCGGTTTGCACGCTGAAGGTCCGCACCGCGGCAGTCGGCCCGTCGTCCGCATAGACCGCCTGGCCGGCAGGGGGGAAACTGTGCGGGTTGTCCGCGAACACCAGGCAATGCCCGTCGCGGGCGTGTTCGAAATGAAAGTGGATACCCGCTTGGGCGCACACGCGCTGGAGGAACTGCAGGTCCGATTCCCGATACTGGGTACAGAAATCCTGCGGTGGGTAATCGCCACTCAGGTCCAGGCACAGGCTGCGCCCGCTGATGCCATGGGCCTTGAGCACTTGGCGAATGATCTGCGGCACCGAGCGGGCGCTGAACACTCGCTGGTTGAAGCGCTGAGCCAGACAGGCCAGCCTGGGGCTGATACGCACCCGGCAGCCGGCGCCATGGGAATGCTGGACCCACTCATGGATCTGCCCATGAATGCCTCGGCCTGGCGCTCCGAAACTCAACCAGACGCTGCGGTACAGCAAGCCCGCCAAGTCCAGGCTCGGATCGAGCAACGGCAGCTCCGCTTCATAGACGAAGGGTTCGCTGATCGCTTCACTGCCCGTAAAAGCGACCACGTCAACGGGCTCGGGCAGACCGGCTATCTCCAGACGAAAAGCTGGCTCGCGGGCTGGATCGGACATCGGCGTTTCTCTACAGGAGGGGCGGCCGGGGATTCTCGCCGACCGACATGGCCGCGTAGAGGGGCCAAGTACAAGTTAGGAAAGGGACTACATGAAATAAGGACATCGCCGATTAAATGAACCGGTGTGAAGAAATAGCCGTGGCATAAACAAAAATGCCCTCCGGGACTGTCCGAAAAAAACCGCAATGTACGGTGTTTTTTCTGACAGCCCCGGCGGGCAGTGTCGATCAGCCAAGAGGTGGACCTGATGCAATCCTGTGGCGAGGGAGCTTGCTCCCGCTTGGGTGCGAAGCAGCCACAACGAATGGGTCTGCTGCGCAGCCAAGCGGGAGCAAGCTCCCTCGCCACAGTGAATCGCGCCAACCTTGAGGGAGCGGCTGTGGGGCTATCTTCTATCAGGACGACAGATACGACGAACGCGTCAGCCCCAAACGCAGCGCATCGAGGAACTGGGTGCGCTCGGCGGCGCTGATGCGGGCGCTGGCGCATTTGTCGCGGTAGTGCGTCATCAACTCCTCTGGCGACAAGTGCACGTAGCGCAGCATGTCTTCGATGGTGTCGTGGGTTTCGATGCCTGCGTGGTACACACTGCCGTCGGCGTTCTGGTAGATGTTCACCGAGTCGGTATCGCCGAACAGGTTGTGCATGTCGCCGAGAATTTCCTGGTAGGCGCCCACCAGGAAGATGCCCAGCAGGTAGTCTTCACCGGGATTGAGGGCGTGCACCGGCAGGCTGGTCTCGATGCTCTGCTCGTCGACGTACTGCTTGATCTTGCCGTCGGAGTCGCAGGTCAGGTCTTGCAGCACGGCGCGGCGCAGCGGCTCTTCGTCCAGGCGATGCAGCGGCAGGATCGGCAGCACTTGGCCGATGGCCCAGGTGTCCGGCAGGCTCTGGAATACCGAGAAGTTGCAGATGTACTTGTCGGCCAGCTTGTCGTTGAGTTCGTCCAGCACCTGGCGGTGCGAGCGCTGGCGGGCCTTCAACGAGTTGTGCAGGCGACGGCACACGGCAAAGTAGCACTGCTCGGCCAAGGCTTTTTCCGCCAGGGTCAGCTTGCCGTCGGCATATTGCGCCGCCACGTCGCTCATGTAGTGCGTGGCGCGCCAGTAGGTCTCGGTGACCATCTCGATGTCGGTCGGGCCCAGCAGGTCAACCAGCCATTGCACGGTTTCCGGCAGTTCCTGCTTGTTGTCGATCGCCGGCACGTCGTCGTTGTGTTTTTCGACGTCGGTCACCTGCACCACCAGCATCGCGTGGTGAGCGGTCAGCGAGCGGCCACTTTCCGAGAAAATGTGCGGGTGCGGCAGGCCCTGGGCGTCGCAGAACTCCTTGAGCATGCCAACCACGACACCGGCGTAATCGTCCATGTCGTAGTTGATCGAGCTGGCATTGCGCGAGTGCGTGCCGTCGTAGTCCACGCCGAGGCCGCCGCCGACGTCGATGTGATCCACCGGCAGGCCGAGGTTGCGCAGCTCACCGTAGTAACGGATCGCTTCCTTGAAGCCATGCTGGTAGTCCGCCAGGTTGGCGATCTGCGAACCCATGTGGAAGTGCAACAGGCGGATGCCCTGGTCCAGGCCAGCCGCGCGGAAACGCTCGACCACCGACAGCAGTTGCGCGGCCGACAAGCCGAACTTGGACTTCTCGCCACCGGTATCGGCCCACTTGCTCGACGCCAGGGAAGACAGGCGCACCCGCAGGCCGACCTGTGGCTTGACCTTGAGCACCGCGGCCTCTTCGATCACCAGGCCGACTTCGGACTCTTTCTCGATGACGATGAAGACGTTGTGGCCAAGCTTCTGGCCCATCAGCGCCAGGCGGATGAATTCGCGGTCCTTGTAGCCGTTGCAGACGATGGTCCCGCCCTTCGGTGCGAGAGCCAGCACCGCCAGCAGCTCCGGCTTGGAACCGGCTTCCAGGCCGATGGAGACGTTCTGGGTGGCAATGATGTTTTCGATCACCGCTTCCTGCTGGTTGACCTTGATCGGGTAGAGCGCGGTGTACTTGCTCTGGTATTCCAGGCGCGCGATGTTGCTGTCGAACGCGCCGGTAAGCTGGCGCACACGGTCTTGCAGGATGTCGGGGAAGCGCACCAGCAACGGCAGCGAGAGGCCGCTCTGGCGCAACTGGTCGACTTGCTCGAACAGGTCGATGGGCGAACTGCCTGGACCGTTCGGACGGACTTCGACGCGACCGGCTTCATTGATCGCGAAATACCCGGCCCCCCAATGGCGAATCCCGTAAACGCTGCGGCTGTCCGCAACTGTCCATTGGCTGCCATCGTCTTTGCGTGTGCGTCGTACGGACATCGAAGTCCCCTATAAAGAAGTCAAAATGCACCATCCGGTCGGAGGCTGGGGCAGTCTAGAGAGTGAAAATGACGAATTGCCTGTTAGCAAGGTAGACCCTGCTCCCAGCGATGAGTTTAGAAACCCGTTCAGAACAGGCTCTGTGAAAACCATGCGGGCGACCTCGGACGGCGGGTCCGGGTCAAGCCGAGGGTGGTTTTCACAGAAGCTGCTAGCCGCCGGATTTCTTTGCCTTGAAGCCGTGCTTGACCAGTTCCGCCAGCAGCAGCTCGACGTGATCGCCCTGGATCTCGATGATGCCGTCTTTCAACGCACCACCGGTGCCACAGCGTTTCTTCAACGTGGTGGCCAGTTCCTTGAGCGCGTCTTCGGCCAACGGCACACCGGTGATAGTGGTCACCGTCTTGCCGCCGCGCCCTTTGCTTTCCCGGCGCACACGGGCAATGCCGTCACCGGCGGGGATGGCGGTCTGTTTGCAGATGCAGGCATCCACCGGCTGACGGCAATCAGGGCAATGACGACCGGCGTCGGTAGAAAATACCAGGCCGCCCAGGGCGGCGAAGGATGCGGCTTTTTTGGCCACCGGCAATCCTCTTGGGAGGACAAAGACTGGTCGAGGGGAGAATGGGCCTCGACCGCGAAACCCCACTCAGGCAGGGGCAGCGCTACTGGACCGCAGACACGGTTCAGCTTGAAAAGTCGCGCAGTGTAACGGCAAAAAGCCGACTTGCTAAGGGCCAATCAGCGCCAATTTATAGCTTCTTTGCGACGCTGCCACCGTGGACGCGCAAATAGCGCTCAAGTGCCGCCAGGGAGTCCGGGCAGTAAGGCATGCGCTGGATTTCGTCGAGCACCTGTTCGAGGGGCAGGAACCGCGCTTCGAGGACTTCTTCGGGTTGCAGGACCAATGGGCCGTCCCACACCGCCGAGAACGCCGAGCACCACAGGCGACTGCCGGGGTCTTCGAAATAAAAATGGTCATGGGCGGTCAGTTCCACGCCGCTCACGCCCAGCTCCTCCGCCAGTTCACGGGCCGCCGATTCGGCATAGGTCTCGTCGGCCTGGACCATGCCGCCCGCCGCCACGTCCCAGAACCCCGGGTAGATGGCCTTGCTCAGGGTGCGCCGGTGAACACACAGTTCACCGGCCGAGTTGAACAGCATGATGTAGGTGCCACGTCCGATCAGCCCGCGTTCGCGCAACTGCGAACGCACCAGGCTGCCGAGCAGGTTGTCGTGCTCGTCGACCCACGCGATCAACTCGGCATCCGAGGCCACTCGGTGAGCGACCTCCCGGGGGCTTTCGTTCATGGATCAACCCTGGTTCAGCAGTTGCCGCAAGTCGATGACCGCTGCGTTGGCCCGGGAAATGTAGTTGGCCATGACCAGCGAGTGGTTCGCCAACACACCGAAGCCGCTGCCGTTGAGGATCATCGGGCTCCAGACCGGTTCCTGGGACGCTTCCAGTTCACGAATGATCTGCCGCACGCTGACCGTGGCGTTCTTTTTCGCCAGCACATCGGCGAAGTCCACTTCGATGGCGCGCAGCAGGTGCGACAGCGCCCAGGCCTGGCCGCGGGCTTCATAGAACACGTTGTCGATCTGCAGCCATGGGGTCTCGACCACCTCTTCATCCACCTGCGGCACCTGGCCCGGGGCCGGGACTTCGGTTTTCAGCGAGGTGTTGAGCTTGACCCGGCCAACGCTGGCCGACAGGCGCTGGGACAACGAACCCAGGCGCGTGCCGACGTCGCCCAGCCAGTTGTTCAAGTTGTCGGCGCGCGCGTAGAACAGCGCGCTTTTCTGGTTCGGGTCGGACAGCCGCGCCTGATAGCGGCTCAGGGAGTTGATGCCTTCCTGGTATTCGGATTCGCTGGAGGGCAGCACCCAACTGCGGTTGTCGAAGTTGAAGCGCGGCTCGGCCTTGGCCAGGTCGGCGTCCTCGGCGGACTGGGACTGGGAGCGGGCGAAGTCCTTGCGCAGGGCACGGCTCAGGTCGCGGACCTGCACCAGCACGCCATATTCCCAGCTCGGCATGTTGTCCATCCACAGGCCCGGCGGGAAGCGGTCGTTGGAGATGTAGCCACCTTGCTTGGTCAGCAAGGTCCCGGCCACGGTCTTGAGGGTCTCGACCGTGGTGTAGCCCACCACCATCTGCCGACCGTCCTTCTCGGCCGCGGCCTGGGCGTTCTGCTGCACAGGGAACAACGCGGGCTCCTGGCTCCAGTACCAGCCGACGGCAATGGTCACCAGCAGGTAGAGGGCGATCAGCGTGGCCAGTGCGCGGCTGAAAAAAAGCCCACCCAGGTAGCTGCGGGTGGCCGATTTCGGCTCGGCGGCGCGTTCAGGCGCGCTGCCCGCGCGGTTTTTCCAGTCCAGCATGGCGATGTTCCTTCAATCACTTGAGTTCTCGGTTCGACCACAACCCTACGCCATCGTGCCTGATTTGAAACGCGATAATGCGGCGCCAATCATGCCGGGCGCGACAGGGCAATCGAACAGCACTATAAAGGAAGCGTTGCCATCGGCCTACGAGACTGTCCAGTCACAAACTGAATTTCGCGACTGGACAGAATATTGACGTACGACACTCATGCGAGGGAAAAGAGGTGCTAGCATAGAGCCACCAGTCGATCTCAGCATGCACCCTAACTAGTAGTCAGGATATGACCGAGCCAGAAGACCCCAGCCGTGAGCGCCTCAAGCACCACTTTGCCCAGCGGGTAATTCATCAGGCTCGTCAGATCCTGGAGATTTGGCAGCGCCTGCAACGCAGCGAATGGTCAAGCACCGACCTCTCGGAACTCAGCGAAGCCAATCTGCGCCTGCTGCGCTTTGCCGAGCGCTTCGAACAGCCCGAGCACTCCCAACTGGCCCAAGGCATCAGCCAGTCGCTGCAAGCGGTGGATGCCAATCGCGGGCGCCTGAGCAGCCACCTGATCACCGAAATCAACCGCCTGATGCAGCGTTTGTCGCGCACCGGCCTGCGCCACGGCGACCAGCTCGAACAAACTTTCCTGCCGCCGCTGCGCAAACCCGTCTACGTGATGCTGCAGGACCATGACCGCGCCGAGCGCCTGGCCAAGCAGTTGGAGTTCTTCGGCCTCAGTGCCCAGGCGCTGAACAGTGTCGTGGCGTTCCGCGCCTCGATGGTCGAGCGCCTGCCGGCGGCGATTGTCATGGATGTGGATTTCAGCGGCCCCGGCGCCGGCCTGAAACTGGCCGCCGAAGCCCAGGAAGGCCTGGAGCAACCTTTGCCGCTGTTGTTCTTCAGTTTGTTGGAAACCGACACGCCGACACGCCTGGCCGCGGTACGCGCCGGCGGGCAGGAATTCCTCACCGGCACCCTCGAAGCCTCGAGCCTGCTGGAAAAGATCGAGGTGCTGACCTGCGTTGCCCAATACGATCCCTACAAAGTGCTGATCATCGATGACTCCCGTGCCCAGGCCTTGCACACCGAGCGCCTGCTCAACAGCGCCGGCATCATTACCCGCACGCTGATCGAACCGATCCAGGCCATGGCCGAGCTGGCGGATTTCCAGCCCGACCTGATCATCCTCGATATGTACATGCCCGCCTGCACCGGCACGGAACTGGCCAAGGTGATCCGCCACAATGACCGCTACGTCAGCGTGCCGATCATCTACCTGTCCGCCGAAGACGACCTGGACAAGCAGCTCGACGCCATGAGCGAAGGTGGCGACGACTTCCTGACCAAGCCGATCAAGCCTCGGCATCTGATCACCACCGTGCGCAACCGTGCGGCCCGGGCGCGCAACCTCAAGGCGCGGATGGTGCGCGACAGCCTCACCGGCCTGTACAACCACACCCACATCCTGCAATTACTCGAAGATTGCAGCTTCCGCGCCCGCCGCGAAGGCAAGCCCCTGAGCTTCGCCATGCTCGACATCGACCACTTCAAACGGGTCAACGACAGCCACGGCCACCCCATGGGCGACCGGGTGATCAAGAGCCTGGCGCTGTTTCTCAAGCAACGCCTGCGCAAGACCGACTTCATCGGCCGTTACGGCGGCGAAGAGTTCGCCATTGTCATGCCCGACACCGACATCGACGCTGCCTGCAAGGTGTTGGATGAGATTCGCCAGCGCTTTGCCGAAATCCATTACCCGGCCCAGCCCCATGATTTGTGGTGCACCTTCAGCGCTGGCGTGGTGGAGATGAGCGATGATTCCGACAGCCTGATGATGGCCAGCCAGGCGGACGAAGCGCTGTATCGCGCCAAGCACGCCGGACGCAACCGGGTACAGAGCGCCCGTCAATCAAAGCAAAGTGCCACTTTTTCATCGGAATCGACTGATTCGGTCATAAACCTGTAACTCAAGCGCAATAAATTCAGGCACTTACGATTCTGCCCCCGGTAGACCCTTGATGCGCCTGAAGCTGCTGACCAATCTCAACACCCTTCTTTTAGTTGCCGTTTGCCTGGGCCTCGGGGTCACCCTATGGTGGTCGCAGATCGCCCTGGAGCGGCCCTACTTGCTGATGGAGCGTTATCTGGGCCTGTCGCGGCAGTTCCAGGGCGAAGTGGCGCGCAACATCGAGGACTACCTGGCCAGCGGCGACGCCTTGCGCCTGAGCGCGGCCACCCAGGCCTTGGAAACGCTGCAAAAAGACCTCGACCAGTTTCCCCTGGAGCTGGCCAAAACCTTGCGTCCGAGCCTGTCGAACCTCGATAGCTTCAGCAAGACCGATCTGCTGGCCGCCGGCAAACTGGCCGGCGATCCGCAGGCGTTGCTGCTGCAGGCCGAGCGCGAACTGAGCGCCAGCCTCGATCAACTGGCCCAATACGCCAACGGCGCCCCAGCTTACTTGCCTCCCTTGTTCGCCGCGTCGCAGCACCTGGGCCGGTTGTCCCTCACGCGGGACAAACTGGTCAGCAGCGGCCGCAGCGAACTGGCCGCCGATGTCGAACGGGAACTGGCGAGCATCCGTGTCGAGGCCGAACGCCTCGATAGCCTACCGCTGCTGGGTGTCACCGCCAGCAGCGATTCGGGCAGCGATGATTTCGCCGCGCTGATGGGCCTGGAGACTCAGGAAAAAGCCGCCGCCGAAGACGCTGGCATCGCCCTCAAGCGCGAACTCAACAGCCTGCTCGGCCGTTATCCGGCGGAGTTGACCCGCACCCGTGAATTGATCCAGAAACGCACCGAGCTAAGCAGCGCCACGCACCTGAAAATCACCGACGTGCAAACCGCGATCGATACCCTGGAACCGGCCGTGCGGGCCCAGCATGGGCAGATCCAGGGGGAGGTACGCTTGATTCAGGGGGTGATGATCGGCCTGATCCTGCTGATCGCACTGTTGATCGACACCTTGCAGCGACGCCTGGCCCGCACCTTGACGCACCTGGCTCCGGCCCTGTCGACCTGGGCCGAAGGGGACTTCAGCCGGAGCATCCACGTGGGCGCCAGCAACCGCGAAATGCAAGACATCGAGGCTTCGCTCAATCGCCTGCGCGCTTATCTGGTGGACCTGGTGGGCACCATTCGGGTGAATGCCGAACAGGTCGCGGGCAGCAGCCGGGCCCTGGCCGAGCTGAGCGGCGAATTGCACAGCGGGGCCGAGCATCAGGCCGGCGACACGGCGCTGATCCGTGATTCCCTCAGCGAACTGGAAGCGACGATCCAGCAAGTCGCCGGCGACGCCAGCCAGGCCGCAGACGCCAGCCGCAGCGCCGGGCAAGCAGTGGAGCAAGGGCAGAAAGTCATCGGCCTGAGCCTCACGGGCCTGCACGCGCTGGTGGGGGAAGTGCAAGGCAACGCGCAGATGATCGAACAACTGGCCGAGGAGTCGGCCACTATCGGCGGCGTGCTGACGGTGATTCGCTCGATTGCCGACCAGACCAACCTGCTGGCCCTCAACGCCGCCATCGAAGCAGCCCGTGCCGGGGAAATGGGCCGGGGCTTTGCGGTGGTGGCCGAGGAAGTCCGCTCCCTGGCCCAACGCACGGCCGGCGCCACCGCCGAAATCCAGACCCTGATCGCCCGCCTGCAATTGGCCGCGCGCCAATCGGTGGACGGCATGCGCGCCCAGGTCGAACACGCCGAAGCCACCGCCAGCCAGGCGCAAGCGGCGGACGGTGCACTGGATGAAATCGTCGGCGCCATCCAGACCATCGCCGACACAGCGGTCCGCATCGCCGACGTCACCGCCCAACAGAGCGGAGCCGTCAGCGAAATCCGCGACCACAGCGAGCGGATCCACCAACTGGGCGGGGACAACCTGCTGCGCATCGGCCAGGGCCGGGAGCAAGGCGACCATCTCTTGGTGCTGGGCGGGCAATTGCACACCGCAGTCCAGGCGTTTCGGGTTTAGCACCAAGCACCCTATGAATCACCGTGGCGAGGGAGCTTGCTCCCGCTCGGCTGCGCAGCAGTCGTAGAACCTGCCTACTGTTTTTTTCCGATACACCATGTTGAATGGTCTTGGGGCTGCTGCGCAGCCCAGCGGGAGCAAGCTCCCTCGCCACAGGGTCGATTCCGATAGAAAGTGGACACTCACCGTCAACCGCCATCGCCTGTGGGAGCGAGCCTGCTCGCCATAGCGGTGGGTCAGTTTGCACCAGGATTGAATGGGCCGCCGTCATCGCGAGCAGGCTCGCTCCCCCAGGTTCGCGAGCGGGTGACCGGATCCGGGGGCATGGTCATAAATTTCGCGCAAACATCGGTCATCGTGCTGGCTATTGCCGAGAACTGGACAGTCATTAAGGCTTTGCGGCATAGTCGCCGGGTTCTGATACCTGCTCACAGATAACAAGGAACAGCAGATGGCGACCCTATTGGTCCTGCACGGACCCAACCTGAACCTGCTGGGCACCCGCGAACCGGGCGTCTACGGCGCCGTGACCCTGGCCCAGATCAACCAGGACCTGGAACAGCGGGCCCGCAACGCCGGCCATCATTTGCTCTATCTGCAAAGCAATGCCGAATATGAATTGATCGACCGTATCCATGCCGCGCGTGGCGAAGGCGTGGACTTCATTTTGATCAATCCAGCAGCTTTTACACACACAAGTGTCGCATTACGTGACGCGCTGCTGGCGGTGAGCATCCCATTCATCGAAGTGCATTTGTCCAACGTGCACAAACGCGAACCTTTCCGCCATCACTCCTACTTCTCCGATGTAGCAGTGGGAGTGATCTGCGGCCTTGGCGCCAGCGGTTACCGACTGGCCCTGGAGGCCGCCCTAGAGCAGCTTGAGAAACAGGCAACAGCTTGAACAACAAGCGTTAAGCGCCCCTGACCGACCCTTGGGAGTTGATGATTCATGGATATCCGTAAAGTTAAGAAATTGATCGAATTGCTGGAAGAGTCCGGCATCGACGAGCTTGAGATCAAGGAAGGCGAAGAGTCCGTACGCATCAGCCGCCACAGCAAGACCCCGGCCCAGCAGTTCTATGCACCGGCCCCGATGCAGGCTCCGGCCGCCGCGCCAGCTCCAGCAGCCCCGGTTGCCGCCGCAGCCCCCGCCGCACCGGCGGCACCAACGCTGAACGGCACTGTTGCCCGTTCACCAATGGTGGGCACGTTCTATCGCAAGTCTTCGCCATCCTCGCCGTCCTTCGTTGAAGTCGGCCAGACCGTGAAGAAAGGCGACACCCTGTGCATCGTCGAAGCCATGAAGATGATGAACCACATCGAAGCTGAAACCAGCGGTGTGATCGAGTCCATCCTCGTCGAAGACGGCCAGCCGGTTGAGTACGACCAACCGCTGTTCACCATCGTTTGAACCGCGGAGAGCCTTTGATGACTGCGAAGTTGGAAAAAGTTCTGATCGCTAACCGCGGTGAGATCGCCCTGCGGATTCTGCGTGCCTGCAAAGAGATGGGCATCAAGACCGTCGCCGTTTACTCCAAGGCCGACAAAGAACTGATGCACCTGGGCCTGGCGGACGAATCCGTCTGCATCGGTCCGGCGTCGGCTGCGCACTCCTACCTGCACATCCCTGCGATCATCGCCGCTGCCGAAGTGACCGGCGCCACCGCCATTCACCCTGGCTACGGCTTCCTGGCGGAAAACGCCGACTTCGCCGAACAGGTGGAAAACTCCGGTTTTGCCTTCATTGGCCCGAAAGCCGACACCATCCGCCTGATGGGCGACAAGGTCTCGGCCAAGCACGCCATGATTGCAGCGGGTGTGCCGACCGTTCCGGGTTCCGACGGCCCGCTGCCTGAAGACGAAGAAACCGCTTTGCGCATCGGTCGCGAAGTCGGTTATCCGGTGATCATCAAGGCCGCTGGCGGCGGCGGTGGTCGCGGCATGCGCGTGGTACACAAGGAAGAAGACCTGATTTCCTCGGCGAAACTGACCCGCTCCGAAGCTGGCGCGGCGTTCGGCAACCCGATGGTCTACCTGGAAAAATTCCTGACCAACCCACGTCACGTCGAAGTCCAGGTGCTGTCCGACGGCCAGGGCCAAGCCATCCATCTGGGCGACCGCGACTGCTCGCTGCAACGTCGTCACCAGAAGGTCCTCGAAGAAGCGCCGGCACCCGGCATCGACGAGCAGGCTCGCCAGGAAGTCCTGGCACGTTGCGTCAAGGCCTGTATCGACATCGGCTATCGCGGCGCCGGTACCTTCGAGTTCCTCTACGAGAACGGTCGTTTCTACTTCATCGAAATGAACACCCGTGTTCAGGTGGAGCACCCGGTTTCGGAAATGGTCACCGGTATCGACATCGTCAAGGAGATGCTCAGCATCGCCGCCGGCAACAAGCTGTCGTTCACCCAGGATGACGTGGTCATCCGCGGCCATTCGCTGGAATGCCGGATCAACGCCGAAGACCCGAAGACCTTCATGCCAAGCCCAGGCACGGTCAAGCATTTCCATGCCCCGGGCGGCAACGGCGTTCGTGTCGATTCGCACCTGTACAGCGGCTACGCCGTTCCGCCGAACTACGATTCGCTGATCGGCAAGCTGATCACCTACGGGGCGACCCGTGAAGAAGCCATGGCGCGCATGCGCAATGCGCTGGACGAAATCGTGGTAGACGGGATCAAGACCAACATCCCACTGCACCGCGACCTCGTACGTGACGAAGGCTTCTGCAAAGGCGGCGTCAACATCCATTACCTGGAACACAAGCTGGGTAACCAGCACTGATGTTCCAAGGGATGTAGAAAAAGACCCCGGCTCATTTGAACCGGGGTCTTTTTTTTACAGCGGTCTCGGAATCAAGGATCAGGTCAACACAACCAGCGAGAACTCGTTCATTTCAAGTTGCGCCGCAGTCGCCGGCCTGCCCTGGCGGGTGCGAACAGCACCATTGGCATTGACCACCAGCGGTTCACTGCGCACACGCGCCATGAATTTACGCGCACGCATCGATACGGGGTCGGAACTGTTTTTCGCCCGAGCCAGCACCGGGATGTAATAGCGCTCGACCAGGCTCTGTGATGTCTTGAAGACCGATGTGATACCGGTTTTAAGATCCAGCGAAACACCGTATGTATTACCAAAGCAAGACGAATACGACCAGTAATCCCAGGTTGGCTGGAAGCCTTGGCGCCTCATCACCTGCCTGACCGGCTCACCAATGTCCGCCCCCGTCAGCCAGTCTCCGCCCACCAGGGTGACACGAACGTCTTTCGCAGGTCCGCCCAGGCGCGACGTTACAGCCTTGATGCCTCGCTCGATGAGTTTTCGAATGTTGTGATCGAAATGAATGACTGCCCCCATCCGGGTGGCGGGGTTGTACATCGACGCGACCACACAGGTCTGTGCATTCAACGAGAACAGGTAATTGTCCATCGCCGCCTCGCTGAATCTGGCTACGACGGTCTCGCCCTGCATCGCCCCTCTTGTCACGCTGGGGGGGATGCGCCCGGGAAATGCCTCCCGCAAATCATCGACTCGCCCCAAATAGCGCACACCGTTATTACCCCCCCTCAAGCCGACAATGTTATGCGCCCACTTGCCATTCGCCATTCTGCGGATGGGCAGTTTGTATAACGCGCCGGGGCGGCTGGCATCCACCAGGCACACACCACCGAAATAAGGGTCTTCCAAGACTTGGAAATACCGACCTCGGCTCCGAATGTAATAGGCGGCTCGCGGTTGCGATACGCTGGGCGGGCTACGGTAGGTCCCATAGAAGATACCCTCCTCGGTTACCGGCTCCAGGTTCTCGGGCGTTGCCTTGACTGCCTGCCCTGGCTTCAAGCGCAGGGGCTGGACCAGCGGCCCGGTTTCTTTGGCAGCGGCCGATGGCGCGGTTCTTTTCAAGCGCTGCGCCGACAGCGACAGGGACCTCAGCGCAAGTTTCAAGTTCATCGCCGTCCGCCCGAGCACTGCCGCCATGCTGGCCGCTCCCAGCACGGCGAACAACGCCCCCCAGGACACGGCCAGCCACTGTTCAAGTGCCTCCTGGGTATCGCCTCGCACATGTGCCACGATCGCCTGCCTGGTACTGATGCCGATAAAGGCGAGGTCCAGCAGCAAGGCAAAGGGCGGATAGACCATGCACACGGGCACAGCCGCAAAAAGCAGTCCTTTGATGACCTGATGCTTGATGACCTCGGCGCGACTGCTGGTGACATCCTCCACATCGGTTATCGCGCGCTCGATGCAGGCGTCGAACTCTGCACCGATGTCGACCACCCGATTGAACTCTCGCAATGTATCGACGCGCGAAGAACCGGTCGCCAGGGCTCGCAGCAAACCGCCAACCTCGGAACGCGCCGTCAACGCTACCCGCTCCAGCACGTAATCATGTAACTGCGCGGCGATGCCCCCGGCGAACGCCAGGTAGTTGCGAAACAGGATGCCGTCCGGGGCATCGGGCATGTAGAGCCAGTAGGAACCCTTGGGGTCAAAGTAGGCAAACACATAGACGCCCAATACCACATGCCCGCCGACGGTAAACCTGAGCACACCTTCACGTGTCACGGCCGTGCCGGGATATTTGGCTCGGTCATCAAGCCCGTTGTCGCTCAATAGCGTGACTTGGCGGGTGAGCCATTTGAATTGATCAGCGCTTAACAAAGACTGGCCATAGGCGATACGCAAGTCACGATCCATCCTCGCCAACAGCATGTGGCGACAAGCGACGCGGCGCCCCGAGTATTCCGGCGCACGGGTATCGAGGAAGCTGGCGCGAACCTGCCTGGCGTATTGCTCGCCCAGGTACGCCCTGCGAATGTAGCGCGCCAGGTCAGCACTGCGGACCTGTTCCAGTGCCTGCCCAACCGAGGAACGCACACCTTTGTTGGGATTATCGATGCCTGAGTTATCGTCATAGCCATGAATCGCCAATTCCAACAAGGTGGCGACCTTTCCCTGGCCAGCCAACCCTGGCTGGTAGTCGATAAGCACCGTTTCGGGATCTACGGGCTCGTACACGCCCTTGCTACGCATGTAGGGTTCAATCGCCTGCGCGACGGTACGTTTGGCGAAGCTCAAGAAGACTTCATAATCAGCGAGTTGATCATTGAAAACCTGCTGATGAACCCGGAACTCCTGGCCCAAGCCACTGATGTTCCGGCGCGACTCCAACGGCAACGCCGAATACCAACGAGGCGACTCGCTCATATCCACCTGCATCAGGTTATGGCGCAACCCCGTTAGCACAGCATGTTCGAGGCATGCCGCGAAACCTCGTACCCTCCCCCTGGGATCAGCGTTCAAATCCCATAGGGTTGGTTTCTCCGTCACGTTGACGAAGTATTCCCGGCCCCTGGAACGATCGACCGGTGAAAGTTGCTGTAATAAATACTCGCGACCGGCTTCGGTTGCGGTCCAGCCTCCGATTTCCGCACTGACGGCCCGAAGCGAAGCCAACCTGATCCATTCCTGGCCATTTGGCTTGCCTGGGGCATACAACAACAGCTGGCTGGCTTCCCCACGCACGTCCTGACGGTAAAACAGCAACAGATCGGCGCAGGTCAAGGCACCGGGTAACTGAACGTTGGAGACTTGCAATCCGCCCAAGTTTTGCGCCGAGGGCTCACTCCCCCATAACGCGTTGAGCTCACCGTGGCTGACTACCGTCATCTGACCGGCGCAACGTGCGACATACGCGCTGTACTTCACCCGCGCCATGAACCAATCGAGCATGGCGTCCTTGAGGTCCGCGCGGTTATATCGGCTCGACAATGCGGGCAAATAGTCAGCCGACGCATCCACTACAGCCAGCAATTGACTGATGAACGCGGGTGCCAGGGGCTGGTTGCGTAACATGTCGCCATTTTCCACCAGCAATACCGAGACGGCATCTGGCCTGATCAGGCCCGCTGCCACCCACTCGCTCAGGCTATTGGTTCGCACGGGCTGGCCAATGACGGTTCGCCACTGCAATTGCACGCGGACATTATCCGGCTCGACATCCATGTCCAGCTCATGCCTGATGTAGTCCTTGGCCTGACGTCGGGCGAATGCTTTCAGCGAGCCGAAGCCGTCGAGCAAGTCGTCGACCAGAGCCTGCGCTTGCACGGCGTGCGATTGCAAAGTCTCCAGCCAGTTTCGATCCACTTCGCCCAGCCAGCGCAGCCAATCAGGCAATTGCACACGCGCCAACGCCGCCAATTGCTGCCGCTCCTGCTGGGTTGCCAACGTGGTCCATTGCACCAGCCGACGCCAGGAAACCTCTAGCTCCTCGATCTCCGCGCGCAGTGCTTCAACGTCCATTGCGGCCAATCGATCGGGTTGGAACATCGCGTCGACTGCCGTTGAATGGCGGGTGAGCTGCTCGCCGATGGACGCTTCAAGGGAGGTATCATCGACTGCCATCCTCCAATGTCGTCGCAGGTAATCCTTGTAGTGGTTGATGAAGCCCGAGACCGCCCCCTCCACCATCTGGGCAACGGTATCCCGGCGCTCTGCCGCAAACCCAAGGTCAGCCCCCCCGGGCCAGCGATACGGCGCATCTCGTTGCTCCTCATAATCCAAGGGTGCCTGGTCGACCATCCGTTGCAGGACCGTGTCGAGCAACGTGGCGATGTAATGTGAATCGACGTTGCCTTGCTGATAACGAGTGCGAAGTTCAACCAGCAGGTACTCTTCCAGCACCTCCAGCAGCCCCAACTGGGTTCGCATTCGTGCATCGATGACGGTTTGCCAGCGCGCCCACTTTTCCAGCGTCAACTGGGGCGAGGGGCCCCTTGACGCAGATACCAGCACCGCGCCATCCCTGTTTCGCTGCCACTCGGTCGTATTGTCCATGCACATCCTTCCCTGTTGTCTGGACCCGCACCTTATCCACCTCGCGACAGGCTGTTGGCGTACATATATATATATCGGAACACCCATCCGGACCTTCCAGGCCTCCCTTATCCACTTTGATGGCGACCTGGCGTACACTGCGCGCCTTTGCAGCCCCGCGCTGCCCCCTGTCGATTTTTTCAAAGGTGCCCGCCATGCCTTGGCTGCAAGTACGTCTGGCCATCAGCCCGGAACAAGCCGAAACCTACGAAGACGCGTTTCTTGAAGTAGGCGCAGTATCGGTAACCTTCATGGACGCCGAAGACCAGCCGATCTTCGAGCCGGAGCTCAACACCACCCCGCTGTGGTCCCACACCCACCTGCTGGCCCTGTTCGAAGGCGGCACCGAGGCGGCCAGCGTGCTCGCGCATCTCGAGCTGCTGACCGGCGGCCCGCTGCCCGAGCACCACAGCGAAGTGATCGAGGACCAGGACTGGGAACGCAGCTGGATGGACAACTTCCAGCCGATGCGTTTCGGCCAGCGCCTGTGGATCGTCCCGAGCTGGCACGCCGCGCCAGAGCCGGACGCAGTCAACCTGCTGCTGGACCCGGGACTGGCGTTCGGCACCGGCACCCACCCGACCACCGCGCTGTGCCTGGAATGGCTTGACGGCCAGGACCTGAAGGGTTGCAACGTACTGGACTTCGGCTGTGGCTCAGGGATCCTGGCGATTGCCGCGCTGCTGCTGGGCGCCCGGGAAGCGGTCGGCACCGACATCGATGTCCAGGCCCTGGAAGCCTCCCGCGACAACGCCGGTCGCAACAACATCGCCGAAGCCCTGTTCCCGTTGTACTTGCCGCAGGACTTGCCCCAGGTCCAGGCCGACGTGCTGGTGGCTAACATCCTGGCCGGCCCGCTGGTGTCCCTGGCGCCGCAACTGTCGAGCCTGGTCAAGCCGGGTGGACGCCTGGCACTGTCGGGCATCCTCGCCGAACAGGGCGAAGAAGTCGCCGCCGCTTATGCCGCGGACTTTGACCTGGACCCGATCGCCAATCGCGATGGCTGGGTGCGCATCACCGGACGTCGGCGCTAGAATGACCGCCTGTATCCACCGGATTGCCGCATGACTGACAGCTTCGTCACCCAGTGCCCGCATTGCCATACCCGTTTTCGCGTCAGCCATGCTCAATTGAGCGTGGCCCGCGGGGTGGTTCGTTGCGGCTCGTGCCTGCAAGTGTTCAATGCCGCACGACAGCTGCTGGAACAACGCACGGGCAAGCCAGTCGCGCCCGCCGTCGCGCCGCCCGCCAAGCCTGCCGCCGAAGCCCCACCCCGGGCCATCAGCCAGAAACAATGGAGCGCCGCCGAGCTGGACCTGGACGACCTGGACAAGGAACTGGCGCGCCTGGAGCGACGTGACAATCGCGCCCCAGGCAGTGCCGGTCGGCGTCGGGAAGACAACCTGAGCGCGCAACGCGATTCGCTTTCCGGCGAACAACAAGCCTGGCCCGACAGCCTGTACAGCGAAACCTCGGACGAACCCGTCGAAACCGTCCTCGATACGCCCTTCGAACCGTTCGAACCCCACGAACCGGCGCGGCCGCCGCGTACCGAACCGTCCCTGTCCCTGGCCCTCGAACCTCTGGAACCGGACGACGAACCCGTCGCCCCACTCCACCTCGCGCCGGACGACGAGCCCGAAGAACACCTCGAGCGCCTGTCCGCTACCGACGACCACGACGACGAACCCGAGCCACCGCTGCCACTGCGCAAGTCACGGGAGCGCCAGGAGCCGGGCATACGCGCCGAAGCCCTGCACGACCTGGACGACGACCCGTTGCAACTGGACTGGCGCAAACGTCGTTCGCCCTGGGGCCGACGCCTGTTGTGGATTCTGCTGATCCTGCTCGCCGCCGCAGCCCTGGGTGGCCAGTACATCGCCTACCATTTCGAAGAACTGGCCCGCCAAGACCAGTACCGGCCATGGTTCCTGCAAATCTGCCCGACCATCGGCTGCGACGTACCGTCCAAGGTCGACATCGCCAAGATCAAGAGCAGCAACCTGGTGGTGCGCAGCCATCCGGAATTCAGCGGCGCCCTGATAGTGGACGCGATCATCTACAACCGTGCGCCCTTCTCCCAACCTTTTCCGTTGCTGGAGCTGCGCTTTGCCGACCTCAACGGGCACCTGATCGCCAGCCGTCGCTTCAAGCCCGGGGAGTACCTGGGCGGCGACCTCGAGGGCCGCGGCGAAATGCCGCCGCAGACGCCCATCCACATCGCACTGGATATCCTGGATCCGGGCCCCAAGGCGGTGAACTACAGTCTGAGCTTCCATTCCCCCGAATGAAGCCGGCCAGGGTCGGCCAATTGACGGCAGCTTTCTGACTGACCCCACCCAGACCAAACCGCTGGCGATAACAAAATAGCTGTTCAGATTTTATCCAATTCGATCTTTATCCAGTCATCGAGAGCGGGTATCATGCCAACCCTTTTTCGAAGTCTCATGATCCGGCCCCACTTCAGGGAAGTCCTATGTCGGCGGTACGCATCGGCCCATATACATTGCAGAACGGCCTCGTTCTCGCCCCCATGGCGGGCGTCACCGACCAGCCCTTTCGTCAGTTGTGCAAACGATTGGGCGCAGGCCTGGTGGTTTCGGAAATGGTCACCAGCGACATGAGTTTGTGGAACACCCGCAAATCGCGTCTGCGCATGATCCACGAAGGCGATCCCGAGCCCCGCTCGGTACAGATCGCCGGTGGCGACGCACAGATGCTGGCGGAGGCGGCCCGGGCGAACGTCGAGCTGGGGGCGCAGATCATCGACATCAACATGGGCTGCCCGGCGAAGAAGGTCTGCAACAAGGCCGCCGGCTCGGCGCTGTTGAAGGATGAAGCGCTGGTTACCGAGATCCTGCAGGCAGTCGTCGCCGCAGTCGATGTGCCGGTGACCCTGAAGATCCGCACCGGGTGGGACCGGGAGAACAAGAATGGCCTGGTGGTGGCGAAGATCGCCGAACAGGCGGGTATCACGGCGCTGGCGGTGCATGGCCGCACCCGTGCCGACCTGTACACCGGCGTGGCCGAGTACGACACCATCGCCGCGATCAAGCAGGCGGTGTCGATTCCGGTATTTGCCAACGGCGACATCGATTCGCCGGAGAAGGCCCGGTACGTGCTGGACGCGACCGGTGCCGATGGGCTGTTGATCGGCCGGGCCGCCCAGGGGCGGCCATGGATTTTTCGTGAGATCGAACATTACCTGCGCACCGGCGAAAAGCTCGCTGCGCCGCAGTTGTCCGAAGTGGAACGTATTCTGCTAGAGCATCTGGCCGCGCTCCATGCCTTCTACGGAGAAGTCATGGGCGTACGCATCGCTCGCAAGCATGTGGGCTGGTATCTCGCAACCCTGCCGGGCGCCAGGGAGTTTCGCGCCCGTTTCAATCGTTTGGATGGTACGCAAGCACAATGCGCCGACGTTCAGGCGTTCTTCGCTGAGCGTTACAAGAGCCTGACAGGGGACGAAGGGGTGGCCGCATGACGATGATGACCGAGACTTTAGTGAGTGGAACAACACCCGTGAGCGACAACGTGAATTTGAAACAGCACCTCAATACGCCCAGCGAAGAAGGCCAGACCCTTCGCGGGAGTGTCGAGAAGGCGCTGCACAATTATTTCGCCCACCTTGAAGGCGCTGCCGTCACGGATGTGTACAACCTGGTGCTTTCCGAAGTCGAGGCGCCTCTGCTCGAAAGCGTGATGAACTACGTCAAGGGCAACCAGACCAAAGCCAGTGAGCTGCTGGGCCTGAACCGCGGCACCCTGCGAAAGAAACTCAAGCAGTACGACCTGCTGTAAGCATTCAATCGAACCAGAAAGGCGCCCGCATCAAAAACGGTCGCCTTTTTTGCTGACTTCCCTTGCTTTTGATGGAAATTGAAATGACCGACCAGACCACCCGCCTGCCGATCCGCCGCGCCTTGATCAGCGTTTCCGACAAGACCGGGATCCTCGAATTCGCCCGCGAGCTGCAACAGCTGGGCGTCGAGATTCTCTCCACCGGCGGAACCTTCAAGCTGCTGCAGGACAACGGCGTCGCCGCAGTGGAAGTCGCGGACTACACCGGTTTTGCGGAAATGATGGACGGTCGGGTCAAGACCCTGCACCCAAAAATCCACGGTGGGATTCTCGGCCGTCGCGGCATCGACGATGCCATCATGAACGAACACGGCATCAAGCCAATCGACCTGGTAGCCGTCAACCTCTACCCGTTCGAAGCCACCATCAACAAGCCTGGCTGCGACCTGCCGACCGCCATCGAGAACATCGATATCGGCGGCCCGACCATGGTCCGCTCGGCGGCCAAGAATCATAAGGACGTAGCGATCGTGGTCAACGCCAGCGACTACGCCGGCGTGCTGGAAAGCCTCAAGGCCGGCGGCCTGACCTACGCCCAGCGTTTCGACCTGATGCTCAAGGCCTTCGAACACACCGCCGCCTACGACGGCATGATCGCCAACTACATGGGCACCGTGAACCAGGCTGCCGAAACCCTGGGCACGGAAGGCCGCAGCGAATTCCCGCGCACCTTCAACACCCAGTTCGTCAAGGCCCAGGAAATGCGCTACGGCGAGAACCCGCACCAGAGCGCGGCGTTCTACGTGGAAGCCAAGCCCGCCGAAGTCGGCATTGCCACCGCCACCCAGCTGCAAGGCAAGGAACTGTCGTTCAACAACGTGGCCGACACCGACGCCGCGCTGGAATGCGTGAAGAGCTTCGTCAAGCCGGCCTGCGTGATCGTCAAGCACGCCAACCCGTGCGGCGTGGCCGTGAGCCCGGACGCCGAGGGCGGTATCCGCCAGGCCTACGAACTGGCCTACGCCACCGACACCGAGTCGGCCTTCGGCGGCATCATCGCCTTCAACCGTGAGCTGGACGCCGAGACTGCCAAGGCCATCGTCGAGCGCCAGTTCGTCGAAGTGATCATCGCCCCTTCCGTCAGCGAAGAAGCTCGCGCCATTGTCGCCGCCAAGGCCAACGTGCGGCTGCTGGCCTGCGGCCAATGGTCGGCCGACCGTGCGCCGGCCTGGGACTACAAGCGCGTCAACGGCGGCCTGCTGGTCCAGAGCCGCGACATCGGCATGATCGGCAGCGAAGACCTCAAGGTCGTGACCCAGCGTGCCCCGAGCGAACAGGAAATCAACGACCTGATCTTCGCCTGGAAAGTCGCCAAGTACGTCAAGTCCAACGCCATCGTCTACGCCAAGAACCGCCAGACCATCGGCGTCGGCGCCGGCCAGATGAGCCGCGTGAACTCGGCCCGCATCGCCGCCATCAAGGCTGAACACGCCGGCTTGCAAGTACAGGGCGCGGTCATGGCCTCCGATGCATTCTTCCCGTTCCGCGACGGCATCGACAACGCGGCCAAGGTCGGCATCACCGCAGTGATCCAGCCGGGTGGCTCGATGCGTGACAATGAAGTGATTGCGGCCGCCGACGAGGCTGGCATCGCGATGGTCTTCACCGGCATGCGCCACTTCCGTCACTGATCCAACCCGATCGAAATGTGGGAGCTAGCCTGCTCGCGAATGCAATCTGCCAGCGACGTTGATGTTGGCTGACACACCGCTTTCGCGAGCAGGCTCGCTCCCACATAAAGCGCTCCAGCAGCGCCTTATAGAATTTGAGGTTTTTGAAATGAATGTTTTGATCATTGGCAGCGGTGGCCGTGAACACGCCCTGGCCTGGAAAGTGGCCCAGGATCCCCGTGTGCAGAAGGTTTTCGTCGCACCGGGCAATGCCGGCACCGCCATCGAAGCCAAGTGCGAAAACGTCGCCATCGACGTCCTGGCCTTGGAACAACTGGCCGATTTCGCCGAGAAGAATGTCTCGCTGACCATCGTCGGTCCGGAAGTGCCGCTGGTCGCCGGCGTGGTCGACCTGTTCCGCTCCCGTGGCCTGGACTGCTTCGGCCCAACCGCCGGTGCCGCGCAGCTGGAAGGCTCGAAAGCGTTCACCAAGGATTTCCTGGCGCGTCACAAGATTCCGACCGCCGACTATCAGAATTTCACTGAAATCGAACCGGCCCTGGCGTATCTGCGCGAGAAAGGCGCGCCGATCGTGATCAAGGCCGACGGCCTGGCCGCCGGTAAGGGCGTAATCGTTGCCATGACCCTGGCCGAGGCCGAGGACGCCGTGCGTGACATGCTCGCGGGCAATGCCTTCGGTGACGCCGGCTCCCGCGTGGTCATCGAAGAGTTCCTCGACGGCGAGGAAGCCAGCTTCATCGTCATGGTCGATGGCAAGAACGTCCTGCCGATGGCCACCAGCCAAGACCACAAGCGTGTCGGCGATGGCGACAGCGGCCCGAACACCGGTGGCATGGGCGCCTACTCCCCGGCCCCGGTGGTGACCGCACAGGTGCACCAGCGCGTCATGGACCTGGTGATCTGGCCTACCGTGCGCGGCATGGCCGAAGAAGGCAATGTCTACACCGGTTTCCTCTACGCTGGCCTGATGATCGACAAGGCTGGTAACCCAAAAGTCATCGAATTCAACTGCCGTTTCGGCGATCCTGAGACCCAGCCGGTGATGCTGCGCCTGCAATCGAGCCTGGTCCTGCTGGTCGAGGCTGCGCTGGCCCAGGCCCTGGACAAGATCGAAGCCCAATGGGATCCGCGCCCAAGCGTCGGCGTCGTATTGGCCGCTGGCGGTTACCCGGGCGACTACGCCAAGGGTAGCGCGATACAGGGCCTGGACGCCGCGGCCCGGCTGGAAGGCAAGGTGTTCCATGCAGGCACGGCATTGAAGGATGGGCAAGTGGTCACGGCCGGCGGTCGTGTGCTGTGCGCCACCGCCTTGGGCGCCAGTGTCGACGCAGCTCAGCAGCAGGCCTACAAGCTTGCCGCCGAGATTGACTGGGAAGGTTGTTTCTACCGCAAGGACATTGGCTACCGTGCCATTGCCCGCGAGCGTGGCGAAAATCTGGAATAACCCAGCCATTCAGCCAGGCAAGGGTCTGCGGCCCTTGCCTGACTGTTCCGGCGCCGCGCATAGTTATAATCTGGCATCAACCTACGAAGGGATTTCGCCGTGCGCTGGCTCAGGATTGCCATAGGCTTTACCGTCACCCTGCTGACGTTGCTCTGCATGCTCCCGGCCCAGGCCGCGCCAGGCAGTGGCTGGGCGGTATTGCTCGACGAACAGGGCGACCTGACGCTGAGCGATATCCGCTCTGCCCGCTACACCAATCAATTCAGCCCCATCGACCTTGACCGCCTCAAGGCCGCCGAGCCCGGCGGTGCATTGTGGCTGCGTTTCCGCCTGGCCCCGGACAGGCACGAACAGATCCTGCGCATCTTCGCACCCGACCTGTCACGCCTGAACCTTTACGTGCTGGACGGCGACGCCCTGGTCGAACAACAAATCAGCGGCAATGTCACGCATACCGAACCGTCGGTGCCCAGCAGTGACTTCATATTGCCCCTGCCGCGCAGCGACAAGTCGCTGGACGTCTACCTGCGATTGGCCTCGCGCCATGAACTGCGCCCCTACGTCACGTTGCAATCGGCCGTCACAGCGGCGGCCGATCAGAACCAGACACTGATTTATGGGCTGCTGTTCGGCTGCATCGCCATGCTGATCCTGCACAACCTTACCCGCTACGCCTATACCCGTTCACGCAGTTGCCTGTGGCTGGCCGCCTGTGAAGGGCTGCTGATGCTCAGCCTGGTGCTGTTGCTGAACCTGGCCGGCCCCTGGCTGCCCGACTGGCCGGCGGTGCAGACGCCCGGGGCCTACCTGGCATTGTTGCTCACGGCGCCTTGCGGCCTGATGTTCGCCTACCGCTTCTTTGCGCCCTTGGGCCCGCACCCGTTGAACCGGCTGCTGCTGGGGGACATTGTGTTCGTCATGCTGTGCAGCCTGCTGCTGTTGTTCGTCAACACGCTGCCACTCAATATCATGACCTATGCCCTGGTGGCCCTGGCCGGCCTGAGCATGCTGTTCGTCAGCGCCTGGCACTGGCAAAAGGGCTACCGCCCGGCCCGGCTGTTCGTCGCGGCCATGGTGGTCTTCAACCTGGGCACGTTGATCATCCTGCCGGCGTTGCAAGGGCTCACGGAGGTCGCACCCCAAGGCTTGATCATTACCCTGCTGGTCTTCATCTGCATCAGTGGCCTGTTGATGAGTGTCGCCCTGGGCGAGCGCCAGCGCTCGATCAACGAAAGCCGTTTCAGCCTCAGCCGCGACCTGGCGGCGAGCAATGCCGAAATCAATGCCAAGGCCGAATTCCTGGCGAAGATCAGCCACGAGATCCGCACCCCGATGAATGGCGTGCTGGGCATGACCGAGTTGCTGCTGGGCACGCCGCTGTCGGTCAAGCAGCGCGACTACGTGCAGACGATCCATAGCGCCGGCAATGAACTGCTGACCCTGATCAACGAGATCCTCGACATTTCCCGGCTCGAATCCGGGCAGATCGAACTGGACGATGTGCAGTTCGACCTCAATGCCCTGATCGAGGATTGCCTGAGCATCTTCCGCGCCAAGGCCGAACAGCAGAACGTCGAGCTGATCAGTTTCATCCAGCCCCAGGTACCACGCGTGATCAGCGGCGACCCTACGCGGCTGCGCCAGGCATTGCTGAGCCTGCTGGAAAATGCCCTGAAGAAGACCGACGAAGGCGAAGTGCTGATCGTCGTCGCCCTCGACGAGCGCAGCCATCAGCCCCGCCTGCGCATCGCCGTGCAGGACAGCGGGACGCCGATGGACGCGGAGGAGCGCGACACGCTGATGCACGCCGAGCTGCACAGCAAGAACTTCCTCTCGGCAACACGCCTGGGCGGCAATCTGGGCCTGGTCATCGCCCGCCAACTGATCATCCTGATGCACGGGGAATTCGGCATCAAAAGCGGCAGCAACCAGGGCAGTACCCTGTGGCTGACCTTGCCGCTGGACCCGGATCGCCTCGAACACCCGACTTCCGATCTCGATGGCCCGCTGCAAGGGGCACGGGTGTTGATCGTCGACGACAACGACACCTGCCGCAAAGTACTGGTGCAGCAATGCAGCGCCTGGGGCCTGAACGTCAGCGCGGTGCCCTCGGGCAAGGAAGCCCTGGCACTGCTGCGCACCAAGGCGCACCTGCGGGACTATTTTGACGTGGTGCTGCTGGACCAGAACATGCCGGGCATGACCGGCATGCAACTGGCGGCCAAGATCAAGGAAGATCCGAGCCTGAACCACGACATCCTGCTGATCATGCTCACCGGCATCAGCAACGCGCCGAGCAAGATCGTGGCGCGCAACAGCGGGGTCAAGCGCATCCTCGCCAAGCCGGTGGCCGGCTATACCCTCAAGACCACCCTGGCGGACGAACTGAACCAGCGCAACCGGGGCCAGGCGACGAGCATGCAAGTGAATGCAGGCCCGCCCATCCCGGTGAAAGTGCCAAGCGACTTCCGCATCCTGGTGGCCGAGGACAACAGCATCTCCACCAAGGTCATCCGCGGCATGCTCGGCAAGCTCAACCTGCAACCCGACACCGCCAGCAACGGTGAGGAAGCCCTCAAGGCCATGAAGGAGCAGCGCTACGACCTGGTCCTGATGGACTGTGAAATGCCGATCCTTGATGGTTTTTCCGCTACCCAGCAATTGCGTGCCTGGGAAATGGGTAACCAGCGCACCCGCACGCCAGTGGTAGCGCTCACGGCGCACATCCTGGCCGAGCACAAGGAGCGCGCCCGCCAGGCCGGGATGGACGGGCACATGGCCAAGCCAGTGGAGCTGTCCCAACTGCGCGAGCTGATCGAACACTGGGTAGCCCAGCGCGAACAGCAGAACAAGACTGCCGAGCACACCTCCTGAGGCGCCGCACGGCAATCGCTTGTGCTTGCAGTTCGATTCACAATTCCACCGCATGGATATTACGCGTTGTTTCGGCCATAACCGCAGCCACGACTTTTTTCCTGAACGTTGCGTAATGCAGCGTACTGAATGTGACGATTGCCAGCTGCTCGATACTGGTGGTCACGACGTCTTCCATAGGCCAGAACAAAAACTTCGAAACCACCCTGCGCGTACTGAATTGTTTGTGGTAGAGCGCTATTTCTACTTTTCCGGGAGTCGTCGACACACAAGGAATCACCTGAAAAAAACCTCGGTCACGCTGCAGGCTGGCGCCTTCGAATACTTCAATCGCATCCGGCTTGTTCCTCAACGCCGCTAACACCTGGCTCGCCTGCTGCGAAAAATCCCCCCCCAATGACTCGGATATCTGCCGTGAAACGCTATCGGCCATTAATCCCCGCCCAGCCTCTGCGAGGCTGACCGGCCGGGCGGTGTCCCACCCCAGGTATCTGAGCTTGTTCTTGTAATAATCGAACCAATTGCCCACCAAACCGTCCCGGTACGCCGAGCGCGTGGACAACTGCGCGTATAGGTTGCTCAAGTAGATATCTTCTCGATCTTGGGCAGACATGCCTTCATTGCATGAGACGAGGCTTCCCCCTATGACCGCAGCCCTTGATGTGGTGCTGCCGAGAAATGTTTGCTCGCCGAGCTGTTGAAAATAGGCATCACTCATAAAGTTTTTTCCCGGCCAGCTCGTGCTGATTGGCATCCGAAACGTCAAAAATGTTCTTCACTGTCTTATCGCCCAGTTTTTTAATGATCGCCTCGCGCAGCGGCCCATAAAGCGCATCGGATAAATTGACCTGGAAGTACTTCAGTTGAATATTGCCCAGGATATTGTCAGTGGCGAAAGATTGACCCAGTGGGTTGGAAACCACTTGTTCCGTTGTGTTGAACTCCACATAGAAACTATTCAGCACAGGGCCGTGTTGGGCGAGAATGACTTGCAGGCTGACCTTGCAAGCCGCTTCGACGGCGGCACCGGATGACGGTCCGTCCTTGAATTTTCGAACGTGCTCGCGCAGTACATCAATGGCCGGCGAGGTAACGGGTAATTGAGCAACGCGATTCAATACGCGACAGACGTCATCACGCGTCGCCGAATCAAGATGACCGGCCAATGGGGCCCCCACCCAATCCGTCAACTTGAATGTCGAGGCGTCACCCACTGCCAAACTTTTCCATGCGACCTCTCTCTGCAACCAAGCACTACTCAATACCTCTCGGTACGTTTCATACCAGGCTTGCATTTGGGAAAAATTGGGATTTCTTTTGTCGGCTACCAACTGCGCAAATAACACCGAGTTCAATACATCGAGTCGTTCCTGCTCCAGCATATCCTGCGGCATTAAAATAACGGCACCCGCATTCACAAACACCGAATAATGTTCGCCCATTACAACCCCCTGGCTTTTATAGATGGCGACCGCAACGCAGTCGCCAAGCGATCATATGAGATCAAATTTCGTATTCTTCGATTTTGGTTACCGCACGGTCCCCCAGTTTCCCCAAGATAGTCGCTCGGGTTAGGTTAATCAGAGTCGGTACCATGGCCATGTAGCTTTCACCACGATAGAGATCGACCGAACTACTGTCCCAATTGACAAACAAGACTTGGGTCTGATTCGTCCGTTGAATGAAGCGCACCGCACCCATCGCCATAAGAACTTCACCCTGCGACGTCTCATGGCATGCCGACACACTAAAACCTCCGGAGCCGGACTCCTTAATGTTCTGCTCGAACAGCCGAAGTGGTCTATCGCGGGCTTCTAACTTACTAATAGCATTCCTTGCAACCTCGAGCATCAGCAATGAAGTTGCGCCGGGAATGGCAGCAACGGTCGCCGCCGAACCCAGGATACTCAACACCAACTGATCCATCTTGAAACTCTTGCCAGAGGCCGCGACAGTGTCGTAATACTTCCTGACAATAACCCAACCGCAAGTTTGCATAACCTCTAGAAACTTGTCATACCACTCTTTGCCCTGATCATCCCGTGGAAATTGCTTGCTCGCCACTAAGGAGGCAAATAAATATGAGTGTTGAACATCGACTTGGTTTTGCTCGGACATTCCCGAAACAAAAGCCAGAACACCGTCACCCACCACCGATGCACGATCCGGTTTCTCAATGTCAGAATTCAACACCGTATAGTTATCTAGAAGGACACGCGGAGAAATCCTAACCGCATCCGTCGATATATCATATGCCTGCAAACGTTCAACGCGATCAGACAGGGTTACCACTGCATCTGCTTTAATAGTCATCATCTTTTCCTTATTGATTAAAGTCCTCCATGGACTTGAGACCAACTTATCCAACCCATCACCCAACAACAAGCCAACAACTGTAACCATGCATATTAAAATCGAAGTTAACCCATCAAAGCGCCTGACAACTCACCAAGCGTAAGCACCCGTCGGCTTAAATCGACATGTTCCAATACTCTGGTTTTCAGCCCCCGACGCCAGCCGACAACCGCCCCCGACGCCTGATAGACTTCACCTCAAATTCATTCGTCGTGAGCCTCAACCATGCTCCATGTGCTGTTCAGCGTTTACTTGAAGATGCTGGTGCTCTACAGCCCCTTCTTTGTCCTGTCCTGTTTTATCGGGTTGACTCGCGGCTATTCGCGCAAGGAACAACGCCGCCTGGCCTGGAAGGTGGCGACCGCGACGCTGATCTCCAGCGTGTTGCTGTATTTGTTCGGGCGAGTGATTTTCAGCGTGTTCGGCATCACCGTGGATGCATTCCGTATCGGCGCCGGCAGTGTGCTGTTCATTTCGGCGCTGGGCATGGCCCAGGGCAAGTCGGCCGTGCAGACCGACAATGTGCAACAGGACGTGACCATCGTCCCACTGACCATTCCGTTGACCGTCGGCCCCGGCACCATCGGCGCCCTGCTGGTGATGGGCGTGAGCCAGCCGCACTGGGACGACAAGCTCATGGCCATCATCAGCATCGCCCTGGCGAGCTTCACCGTCGGCGTGGTGCTCTACCTGTCCAGCCGCATCGAGCGGATTCTTGGCGACCAGGGCTTGCAGATCGTCAGCCGCCTGATGGGGCTGTTTGTCTGCGCCTTGGCGGCGCAGATCATTTTTACCGGGGTGAAGGGCTACCTGGCGCCATAAAAGCAAGACCGCTTATTCTACGACCGACGCTGGCGCCAGCAGCTCTTTGAGGGTTGCACTGCCAGTCGTACCCAGGCGTTTCAAGCGCGCCACGAATGTCGACACCGGACGTGATTTCCCGGCGTTGAAACTCAGGCCTATTTCACCGCGCAAGACCGGATCGGCGGAGCACACATCACGCAGGATCAAGCAGCGCTCACTGTCCGGATCGACAATGACCAAGTGCGCCTGGACAATCTCGAACACGAGTTTTCCAGGCTCATCGAAGGCCCAGGCCAACGTGCTCGTCGTGGAGGGCCTTTCACCCAAGGCAGGGCGACAGTCGACAATCACCGACTCCAACTTCAGCCACAGCGCCCTCGTCAAATGGCACGTCACCACACCCTGGCCCATACGCAGGATCAACCGGTTGACCTCATCGGGAATCAGCGGCAAGAGGTCGCGGCTGACCTTCTCCCCCTCGACCACCAGCACCTGGGCGCTGCGCTGGACGTAATCGAACGGCCCGATGCTGCGCTTGTCCGGATAGATCCGCACCCGCCCATCCTGGTGCTCGTGCAGGAGCACATTCTCCCGTGCTTGCGTGCCCAGCAACGTAAAGTCCTTGGGCAGGTTCTTGCCGGTGACTCGCAGCAACCGGGCACTTTGCACGTCATACCATTGCAGGCTTCCAGGCTCGGACTCCACCGACACGAATTCGTCATGTTGCGCAGCGTCCAGCAATCGCTGGAGGGCGTCGACCAAGTGCTCGCCCTGGGCGAGCACCCAGGCGTGGTTGACCCCGGTGATGGTCGCCGTTTGCTGATGACGCAACGCCAGCGACACACCGTCCACGCTGATCCCGCGCAAGCCGCTGCCTTCGGGTGTGACGTCGGCGAACCGCCAGCCCACCCACTCGCGCTGATAAGCCGGCAGGCTGGCGCCTGGCAACAGTTGCGTGCCGGTGTCGAATACCTGATTCAGTTGCTGTGGGTCGAAGAATACCTGGCTCAATATTTCGCCGCTCGACCTATCGAACAGCCAGACCGACTGATTATCCGGCGCCACACCCAGCAAGCGAACGTCCTTGTCGAGCCCCGGGTCGCACAACAACAATCGGTGCTTCACGTACCAGGCACAGAGGTTACCGTCACCGGCGGCATTGCGCAGACCGGCAATGGCAAAATCCTTGCCCGGGTATTGCTCGGCCAACGGTTCAAGCGCTTGCCACCACTGCGCACGCCCCTTGAGCCAGTGCTCGCTCACGCCGGCAAACTGCAGCGCGTCTTGCGCCACCAGGTTGAAGAACAACCCGTTTTCATCGAGCGCCACGTAGCCCCCTTCAACGGCCAGGATCTGCTTGAGCCCGTCTGGCTGCACCCATTGGCGTGTCCAATGCGCCGTACCGTCCTTCACGCTGCGTTGCAGTCGGCAAAGTGTCTGGTTGGGGGTGACTCGCTGGTAGATGAAGAACACGTCGCTGTCGTCCGCCATCGGCAAGAGCATCAGCCCGTCCAGCTTCTTGATCGAGTCATCCCAGCCACGGGCATGGTGCTCGGCGGGTTGCGCAAGGATCAGGCGTCGATCGCTGCTGCGTACCCACGCCATGTCTCGGGAACTGGGGGCAATCGTCCAGCAGATCGAAACGTACGGCGCCGGCTGCCAATCGACCGTGGCGGGCCCATTATTCGAAGCTCCAGCGGGCAGTCGCAGAAAGTCGCCGAGCACGGATGACCACTCGGCCAGGGTATCGTTGGCCGATAGCAGCGCCTGCAACTGCGGTGCCGTATCGTAGGTGATGGAACTCAACAGCAACTGCCCGTCATGAATCACGTATCGGTATTGCCGGACGGTTTGATTGTCGGCGATATATTCCTGCACGACATGAATCACACCATGGGCATCCGCCTCGATACTACGAATGGTGCTCTGGCCGTCCTGTATGAGTAACAGATAGCGGCACTTGAGCAAGCCTGTGGCGCACTCCGTCTGCCAGATCTGCAGTTCCTCGGGATCGTAGAAATAGGCGAAGCCATCCAGGACCACCGACAGTTGCGGCTCGCCGAGCACTTTACTGTCGTCGCGAATGTAGAGGAAGCGGTCCTCGGCCGCGTCATACCAGGCCGTGGTGTAGCTCGGTTGCAGGGGATCGTCGAACGGAACCAGATAGCGATGGATAGGCGTATACGGCAGCGCCAATCGATGCTCGCGCGCAAGTGCCTTGTAGTGCTCGAGCAACGCTTGCTCATCGAGCCCCTCGGGCGCCGTCTGCTCGACAAGGTCCAGTTGGCGCTTGTCCCCGGTGACGCTGAACAATTGGTCGGCCGTACGGATCAGCACTTCCTGCCGGCCGCTACGGGTGACATGGACGTTGCCGATGTACAGGTCGCCGGATGACTCGACCCGAATATCCGCGTCCTTGGCCCAGGTTGCCTGCAACACCCAACGGCAAAACGTCAGGTTCGGCGCGATAAGCCTTATGTCGACCCCGGGATTGAGCACCACGGTACAGCGCCCGTCCGCGCCCGTGAGCCAATAGGACACCTTTGCGTGCCAGGCTTCTGGCAGAACGGGAACCACCAGTGTCCGTTCCTGCGCATCCAGATTCACCTTGATGATCGTTTCGCCATACACCGGGTTCAGACGATTGAGGATATAGTCGGAAGGAAATGAATAGAACGAGAACAGAAACAGCCAGGTGCCGTCCGCTTGCTTTTTCTCCAGCCGACGCGCCGTGTCGAAGCCAGGATCATGGCGCCAGCGGGCGAATGGCAATGCCTTGTATTCATAGCCGTAGGTGGTTTGCGGCGTACAGGGCAAGACGATGGGTTTTCCGGCGGGCACTGTGAATTTGATCCGTGCGGGCAACCCCAGCTCCCGGCGGATATTGATCGCCCGTGAATCGTCGGCGTCGAAGCCCGGTACTCCGAAATGATCACGCAGCGGATACAGCTTCGGACTGTCGAGCAGTAACGTCCCCTCCTGCAGATCGATGCCTTTAATCAGTAGTGAAGGACGCGCCACCCACGCGGCCAACTTGTGATCATAGGCGTAGCCCTCGCCACGATAGGCCTGCTCCAGGTCATCGAAAAACTGCCCCACTTGCCGGGCCTCGCGGGCGATGGTGGCAAATCCCTGGGCCAGCGCGGCGACCCCGACGGCCAAGCCACCGAGAATCACGCCCGCACCGCCGAGTACCGCCGCGGCGGTCGATGCCCCGGCCAACCCAGCTCCGACGCCGCCCGCCGTCAAGGCCAGGCTGGCGGAATCGAATGTCAGCTGGGTACCGAATTGCGCGGTCTCGATGCCGGTTTGCGCAGTCTTCAACTGGTAGATATCGAAGCCAACATTGGCCAACCCCAACACAGCGCCGACGCCTTCGTTGGCTGCATGTCCTAAGGCCTGGCCGACAATCGGCGCGCAAGTACGGGCAATGATCCGTTCTTCCACCAGAGCGGTGCGGGCCAACTGCACCAGGCCCGCCACGTCCACGACATTGCCGTGCACCAGTTGCGCATAGTTGACGTACGCGTGCAGGCGCACGGCGGTGGTCAGTGTCCGGTCGTCCCCTTCGCGTCCACGTAAGGCATTCATCAACGCCTGGATGGTGAAACCGGCGTTGAGGGTATGGACGCTGCCGGCTTCGGTCGGGTCCAGGACGCCACCCGTCTGCACGGGTTTGCGCGCCAGGGTCGAAAACTGTTCCGACAGCCAGCTCTTGATCCGCAGTAGGCGTTGATCGTCGCTGAGCACGCGGACCGGCTGTTGTGGGTGCGCTGGGTCGATCAGGCTCACCCGATATTTGCCTTCCGGCGTGATCTCCAGTGTTTCGAACAAGGGCACCAGCGGCGTCGTCGAGCCATGTAGCTCCTGCAAACCGACCGTCGCCTGGGCGATCTGCTGGCCCCACCAGTGGCTGTCCAATTCCAGCAAACTGCTGCCCAGGTGCGCGTTGTCCACCAGGGACCTTCCATGGGCACTGTTCAGGCGCTGGCGAATCGCAAGGGCCGGTTTTCCTGGCAAAGGTTCGGGCTTGAGCAGCTGCGCCACGGTGAAGCCCTCGGACAATTCCAAGCTGGCGATCTTTTTGCTGTGCAGATCGATCAGATCGAATTCCGGTCGAGCGTCAGGGCCATAGGCAGCGTAATAACGGGCCATGCCCTCGGTCTGGAAAAACGTCTCCAACGCCCTTTGCAGCCCATCCGCATGATCGAACTTGCACAGGCCGAAGTTGGGGTCGAAAAAATGATAGGCGGCCCGTTCTGCGTTGACGGTCTTGGTCACCAGCATCGAATGGTTGTCCGAGTTGAGCATCAGCGTACGAGAGCCGGTGTGTACCTCGAGCATGGCAACGGCCTGATCCAGACTCGTCTGCCCAAGTCGCGTTCCGACATCACTCAGCGCTACGTCCCACAGCGCTTCCAGTGTTTGCACAAAGGCTTGGGAATCGGCTTGCCCGGGCTCTAGCACCGCCAGGTAGAAACGCTCGCGCAAGTGCCCGGAAGAAACCTCACCCTTGGCCAGTGCTGCGCTCATCACCAACGCCAGGGGATAGCAGCGTCCGCCAATGGCCTCGCCATCGCTGTTGAGCAGCAAATCCTGAGGGAGCATTTGCACGCCGCTGTGGCCGAACCCGTCCAGCACTTGCCCGGAGCGTTCGACGACTTGGAGACGGTGTTCAAGGGTCGCCACTTTCTGGATCCGTGCAACATGACGGCCCCACTGGAATAACGTTCGCGCCTGTTTCAAGGCCGTTCTCTTCAACTCCAGCGCACTGTCGGACGGCAGTGGCGCATCCGCCGGATCGCTCGACAGGCCGCCCATGAACTCGGCCGCCTTGCGCTTGAATAATTGCCGCTCGATGACCGCGTAACGGCCGGCCACGCCCTGTTCGGCAACGCTATTGGCCAAGTTCTCCAGCTCACTCGTAGCCGTGTTGAAGCTCGAGTTCTCCAGGGTGTCCAAGCCGAGCAACACGCCCAGCGACAGCCTTTGCACAGGGCTGGCCTCAATGACGCGCCGGGTGCCACCGGCGATCTCGCCCAAGACGTCATCGATTCCCAGGCTTTGCATTTTTGCATCGCTCAGGAACACCGGCACCAGTGCATCGGCAGGCTGACGCAGGATACGCTGGCGATCATCGAAACTCAGCGGCAGCGGCTTCTCGAAACGTTTTTCGCCATCATGCCCCTGGCTCATCGCTTCGATGAACGGCTCACCGAGTCCTTCGACCAAGCGCTCCAGCACATCGGTCAGCAACACGGCTCGGCCTTCGATCAGTGGCCAGCCTTGTTGGAACTCAACGGTTGAATGCTTGAGTAACTGCGCAATGTCGCCGCCGTAGCGCGTGGGGTACTGACCTTCATGCCAACGGGCCCGCTCGTCGGTGGGCCATTTTTCGGGTTGGCTGCCATTTTCCTTCCAGGAGTGGTTCTGCTCCTCTTCCGTGGCTCCGTTAACCGTCAAGTGGGGAGCGATGCCCGCCTCCTTGTACAAAGTGTCGGCAGCTGCCGCGCTCAAGCGCGCGTTCGCGTAGTCGGCCATGCCGTCGCGCATGGCGCCGGGGCCGGTCAGATGGACAGTGCCTTCGCTCTCGAAGCGAATGCCGTCGCCGAAATGGGTGGCGACACCCGATATCCGCGCAATCGCCCTGAGCACTTCGCCCATCGGCAGATGGCTCAGCGACCCATGTTTTTTCTCGAAGACTTCTTCCACCAGACCCAACATGCCGCCGACATCGCTCAATGCAACGTCACGCTGGGCGGCCAGTTGGACCGATGCTTCAATCAACTCGTAGTTGGAGCGTAGACGGTCGATCACGCTCCCAAGAATCTCGGCGCCCGGATGGGCCATCAAAAAGGCGTTGGATAACGATAGCTCCATGCTCAAGGCCCGTAGCGCGAAAGGTCGGGCCAGGCGCTCCGCCGGAGGTTCGAAGACTTCGCTCAAGCTTGGCCGGCTTTGCGCGAACGCTTCCAGTGCCGGGCGATGCTCAGCCGGAATATGCACACGATAACGGGAGGAGACCTGGCGACCTGGCATCCATTCGGGGTTCTCGTTCAGCAGCAACTGCAGGGTCCCTAGACGGGCATCATGGTCAAAGCCGCTGATGTCAACGCCGCCCAGGGTCGCCGATAACGGCGGAAGGTGGTCGATATCGGTATAACTACCACCTTCGGCATACAGGACTTCAGCGCGCACGATATCCGATGCAGCCGCCATGTTACCGAGCAATCGCATCTCCCGGTCATAACCGTCCTGCAATTGCAGCGAAGTCTTATCACCACCAAGATCACGCAATTTGAAGCCGTCCATGTCCAAGACACTACGACCATTACGCTCCAACTGTTGGCGCAACGTTAGTGCATCCTGACCGTAGGCGCGGGTCAGTAAATCGATCCGAGCCTCGTCGGCTGAACCGCCATTCGCCACAGCGGCATTAATATGACCCTGCATCTGCTGCTTCAGAACCAAGGCATGCTCGTTGTACAGGGCGCCCAACTCGACTTCACTAATATCCTTATCCACGCCTTGTAAAAAAACACTGGCCTTGGCGGCCTCGACAATAAGTTTATTGGTTTGCCAAGCCAGTAGTGCATCGCTGTCATACCAAAGATTCAATGTATAACCCTGAGGGGCCAACACCTGTCGCCATATATTGAGGTAATCGCGCTGAATATCACCAAGCCCACCGCCGAGCCAAACGAAGTGCAAGGTCTTGGGCACTCCAGTGGCCAGCTTCTTCATCTGCTCGGCACTGAACTGAAGACGCGCTTCATGATGTTCGACTTTTTCGTATATCTGCGGCAGGTCAATCCCCGCCTTGGCGGGACCAGACACGCGCTCATCCTGACTGCGCTTGACCCTGCGGGTGCTCAGCAGCTGGGTCAGCGTCTGCTTCAAGAGCCCCAATGGCTCCAGCAACCGGTGGGAATCCGGCATGCCGATACAGGCAAAGTAGTAACGGATGACCGCGTCGTACTGGTCATTGTTTTTATAGGGCAACAGTGCCCGCTCGAGGTCGGCCAGTTTGAAAAGGCTGATGAAACCGAGCGCACTGTCATCCGTCTTGATGTTTGCTTCCTGCATAAAGACACTCCTTGGCCTGCTCCGTTAAAAACAGGCATATAACAACGGCGTCGCCAGCGCGTGCTCTGGCGACCTATTGATTCAATTTAATATTTTGCGACTTGGCGATACCTAACGTTGCCAAATACTGAAAACACACATTAACAACTTATCAGGCACGCACTCTAACGCTTAAAAACCAACAACTCAAACGGGAAGGCTTTCAATGCGTTTCAAAGGCGGACAAAATATATAACTTGCTTTTTACTTATCGGATCGACAAATAAGGAAAGCGTCGATAACGCGATCTTGAAGCCCCCTATTTATCCTGTGGCGAGGGAGCTTGCTCCCGCTGGGCTGCG
>NZ_JABWRA010000032.1:0-74382 GCF_014268705.1 Pseudomonas sp. SWRI179
GCGAAGCGGGCCCCGGCGTATTTCCAGGCAGACCACTTCGACCGGTTTAGCGACTGCTGCGCAGCCGAGCGGGAGCAAGCTCCCTCGCCACGGATCGGTTTGAGGCTCAGGCGGCGGATGGGGGCCGTCTTCGCGAGCAAGCTCGCTCCCACATAGGGATTTGAGGCGCTGCGAAGCAGGGGTTCAGGGCTGGCTATGCCACCCTGCCAATAGCCCCGGCAGTTCGGTCAGGCTGCGGATTTCCGCGTCGGGCGCATGCGCGGCATCCCAGGCCTTGCCTGTCGGGTTGAACCACACCGCGCGCAGGCCGGCCTGTTGGGCGCCGGCGATGTCGTCGCCCGGGTGATCGCCGATATGCACGGCCGTCTGCGCCGTTGCACCACCGCGCTGCAAGGCTTCGTGGAACAGCCGGGCGTCTGGCTTGGCGATGCCGATGTCTTCGGCGCACAGGGCAAACTTGAAGTAGTCGGCCAGCCCGAGGCGACGCACATCGGCGTTGCCGTTGGTGACGACGCCAAGGGCGAACTGGTTGGCGAGGATTTCCAGGGTTGGCTCGACGTCGGGGAAGACCTCCAGTTGATGCCGGGCATGGAGGAATGCCTCGAATCCCTGGTCTGCCAACTCCGAGGCTCGCCACTGATCATAACCGGCGTCTTGCAGCGCCCGGAACAGCACGCGCCGGCGCAGTGCACTGATGCGGTGCTTGAGGTTCGGCTCTTCGCTGAGCACTTGCGTGCGGATCGCCCACAGGCGCTCCACCGGGAAATCGCCCAGGTCGGGCGCGTTGTCGGTCAGCCATTGGCGGAGTACGGCTTCGGCGCTGGCGATCACCGGGGCGGTGTCCCACAAGGTGTCGTCCAGGTCGAAAGTGATGAGCTCGATGGTCATGATTCGTCGCCCTTGATGCGTTTGGCCCTGGGGTGGGCACTGTCATAGACCGTTGCCAGGTGCTGGAAGTCCAAATGGGTATAGATCTGTGTGGTCTTGATGTCCGAGTGACCCAGCAGCTCTTGCACGGCGCGCAGGTCCTGGGAGGATTCCAGGAGGTGGCTGGCGAAGGAATGCCTGAGCATGTGCGGGTGCAGGTTCTGCCCCAGCTCGCGTTCGCCGGCGGCCTTGACCCGCAACTGGATCGCCCGCGGGCCGAGGCGCCGACCGCGTTGGCTGACGAATACCGCATCGTCGGCAGGGTTGGCCAGTGCTCGCAGGGGCAGCCACTGCTCCAGGGCTTCCCGGGCCTTGCGGCCGACGGGCAGCAGGCGCGTCTTGCTGCCCTTGCCGAGCACCTGGACCATGCCGTCGGCCAGGTCCAGTTGATCCAGGTTGAGCCCCGTCAGCTCTGAAAGCCGCAGGCCGGAAGAATAGAACAGCTCGAGAATCGCCTGGTCGCGCCGGGCCAGGAAATCATCCTCGACGGCGCCTTCAAGCAATTGCAGGGCGCGGTCGGTGTCGAGGGTCTTCGGCAGCCGGCGTTCGCCCTTGGGCGGCGCCAGGCCGGTGGCCGGATCGTGATCGCACAGGCCTTCGCGATTGAGGTAGTGGTACAGGCCACGCACCGCCGATAACAGGCGCGCCAGGCTGCGGGAGGATTGGCCTTGTTGATGCAGGCGGGCGATCAGGCTGCGCAAGCGCTGGATGTCCAGGGCCGACCAACTGCCGATGTTCTGCTTCTGGCACCAGCCCAGCACCTTTTCCAGGTCGCGGCGATAGGCCGATAACGTGTGGGGCGACACCTGGCGCTCACTGCGCAGGTGTTCGCAGTAGGCGTCCAGTTGCCGTTCCATGATCAGCGTACCGGGCGCAGCGAGCCGGCGACCCTTGGCAGCACCCGGCCGGTGACTTCGGCGATGTAGCTCAAAAACAGCGTGCCCACCGAACTCTTGTAATGCTGCGGATCGCGGCTGGCGATGGCCAGCACGCCGTGCACGCCTTGGTGGGCGATGGCGACGACGGCAGTGGAGCCGATCTGCTTGCGTTGTTCTTCGCCGAACAGGAAATCCAGCTCATGCTCGCGCAGGCTGCCGCTGACGCTTTTGTCTTCCGTGAGCAGGCCGCCAATGGCCGTCTGCGCTTCCGCGTGGGTCACCCACCGGCCCACCGGCATGGCGTTGTCGCCGAACAGGATCAGGCTGACGAAGGGCACCTGGAAATCCTGGCGCAGGCTGTCTTCGACGCTCATGACCAGGTCTTCAAGGGTGCTGGCGTCCATCAGGGCCAGGATCAGCCGACGGGTCTTGTCGAAGAGCCGGTCGTTGTCCCGGGCCACGTCCATCAGGTGCGAAAGCCGATGGCGCATTTCGATGTTGCGCTCGCGCAGGATTTTCATCTGGTGTTCCACCAGCGACACGGTATCGCCGCGCCGGTGGGGGATGCGCATCGTCGCAAGCAGTTCTTCATGCTCGACGAAGAAGTCCGGATGAGCCTCCAGGTAAGCAGCCACGGCCGCGGTTTCTGGAAGACTGGGGGATTCGTCGGGCTGTGGGGCTGGAACCTGTGGCTGATCGGTCATGGGTTTGGCTCACTCAAAGACGAACTTGTCCTTCGTATACACGTACTGCCGGGCCGGTCATCATCACCGGTTGGCCAGGGCCTGCCCATTCGATGGACAGGCGCCCGCCGGGCAGGTCGATCAACAATGGCGAATCCATCCACCCCTGGCTGATCGCAGCGACGGCGGCGGCACAGGCGCCGGTCCC
This sequence comes from Pseudomonas sp. SWRI179, assembly GCF_014268705.1. NCBI lineage: Bacteria > Pseudomonadati > Pseudomonadota > Gammaproteobacteria > Pseudomonadales > Pseudomonadaceae > Pseudomonas > Pseudomonas sp. SWRI179. The sequence continues at coordinate 2,697 of NZ_JABWRA010000032.1, forward strand.
GCAGGCCTGGGTTTCCCCGGCGCCGCGTTCCCAGACGCGCAATTGTGCGCGGTGGCGGTCGATGACTTGCAGGAAACCGACATTCACCCGCGCCGGAAAGCGCGGATGATGCTCGATTTTCGGCCCCAGCTCATGCACCGGGGCACTGTTGACATCGGCCACGCGCAGCACGGCATGGGGGTTGCCCATGGAGACCGCCGCCAGTTCCACCGGGGTGCCGTCGACATCCACCTGATAGCTCAAGGCCTGGGCCGGCGCCTGGAACGGGATGTCCGCCGGCACCAGGCGCGGAGCGCCCATGTTGACGCCGATCTGGCCGTCGCTGCGCACATCGAGTTCGATGATGCCGCTCTTGGTCTCGACGCGGATCTGCCGCTTGGCGGTCAGGCGCTTGTCCAGCACGAAACGGGCGAAGCAGCGCGCGCCGTTGCCGCATTGCTCCACTTCCGAACCGTCGGCGTTGAAGATCCGATAGCGGAAATCCACGTCCGGGTTGTTCGGCGCCTCGACGATCAGCAACTGGTCGAACCCGATGCCGGTGTGGCGGTCGCCCCATTGCTTGGCATGCTTGGGCTGGATGTGCGCGTGCTGGCTGACCAGGTCGAGGACCATGAAGTCATTGCCCAGGCCGTGCATCTTGGTAAAACGCAGCAGCATGGTTTTACTCCGGCAGCAGGCTTTCGCCGGCAAACAACTCGGCTACCGTCTCGCGGCGACGCACTTCGAATGCCTGATCACCGTCCACCAGCACCTCGGCGCAGCGGCCGCGGGTGTTGTAGTTGGAACTCATGACAAACCCGTAGGCACCGGCCGAATGCACGGCCAGCAAGTCGCCTTCTTCCAGCGCCAGCTCCCGGCCTTTTGCCAGGAAATCACCGGTTTCGCAGATCGGCCCGACGATGTCGTAGGGGCGGGCCGCGGTGTCGCGAGGGCGCACGGCGGTGACGTCCATCCACGCCTGGTACAGCGCCGGGCGGATCAGGTCGTTCATGGCCGCATCGACGATGGCGAAATCCTTGTGCTCGGTGTGCTTGAGGTATTCGACCTGGGTCAGCAGCACGCCGGCATTGGCCACGATGTAGCGGCCGGGCTCGAACATCAGCGCCAGGTCGCGACCGTCGAGGCGTTCACGCACGGCCTTGATGTAGTCGGCCACCAGCGGCGGCTCTTCATCGCGATAGCGCACGCCGACACCGCCACCCAGGTCGATGTGACGCAGGTAGATGCCGCAGTCGCCGAGGCGGTCGACCAGCGCCAGCAGGCGGTCGAGGGCATCGATGAACGGTTCGAGGGTGGTCAGCTGCGAGCCGATGTGGCAATCGACGCCCAGCACTTCCAGGTTCGGCAGTTGGGCGGCGCGTACGTACACATCCTCGGCGTCGGCAATGGCGATGCCGAACTTGTTTTCCTTCAGGCCGGTAGAAATGTACGGGTGGGTGCCGGCGTCGACGTCCGGGTTCACGCGCAGGGAAACCGGCGCGCGGACGCCCAGCTCGGCGGCGACGACTTGCAGGCGCTCGAGCTCATCGGTGGATTCAATGTTGAAGCAGTGCACGCCGACTTCCAGGGCGCGGCGCATGTCTTCGCGGGTCTTGCCGACGCCGGAGAAGACGATCTTGTCGGCGCTGCCGCCCGCGGCCAGCACACGCTCGAGCTCGCCACCGGAGACGATGTCGAAACCGGCGCCCAGGCGTGCGAGGACGTTGAGCACGCCCAGGTTCGAGTTGGCTTTTACAGCGAAGCACACCAGGTGCGGCATGCCTTCGAGGGCATCGGCGAATGTCCGATATTGCGCTTCGATGTGGGCACGGGAATAGACGTAGGTCGGCGTGCCGAAACGTTCGGCGATCGCGGACAGGGCAACCCCTTCCGCGAACAGCTCCCCGCCACGGTAGTTAAAAGCGTCCATGGCGTTCCCTTAGTAAGTGGTGTGGGTGTCGTGCGAGTGTGACTTGGATTGCGACGACTTGGCCTGTTCTGCTTGTTCTTCGGGAGACTTGCTGTCATCAGGCAGGTACAGCGGACCCTTTTGACCACAAGCTGTCACGAGGCAGGCAACCGCGACGAGCGCAGCAAGGGAAGAGATCAGGCGCTTCATGGCGAAATCCTTGAAAATGCGTTAATTGCGCCGGAGTATACCGGCCACCCGTCAGCTTGCCTATGCAACGGGGCGCCCGTCCGGCGGCACTGGGGTCGTCAGTCGGTATATCCTTTGCAATCGCCGGGAAGCGTCCGTATCTTGCGGCGCTTGAGCATGAGCAGACATTTTCGAGGTTGCCGCAATGAGTTTGACTGAAGCCCGTTTTCACGATCTGGTCGATGCGACCCAGCAAACGCTGGAGGATGTGTTCGATGACAGTGGCCTGGACATTGACCTGGAAATCTCCGCCGGTGTCCTCACCGTCAAGTTCGAAAACGGCAGCCAGCTGATCTTCAGTCGCCAGGAGCCGTTGCGGCAGTTGTGGCTGGCAGCGGTCTCCGGCGGCTTTCATTTCGACTATGACGAGGAAAGCGAACGCTGGATGTGCGACAAGAGCGAAGAGCAGCTGGGCGAGATGCTCGAGCGCATCGTCAAGCAGCAGGCTGGCGTGGAACTCGATTTCGAAGGCCTGTGACGGCGTGAGCCAGACCGCCCTGCCACGGCCACCCAAGCCGCTCTACAGCAATGTCAGCCCCGCCGTGCCGTCGCCGTGTACCGGCGTGTGCAAGTTGGATGAACGCAAGGTCTGCCTCGGATGTTTGCGCCATGTGGAAGATATCCGCGAATGGCGCTCGGCCGACGACGAGCGCCGGCGGGTCATTTGTGCCGAGGCGCTCAAGCGCCGACTCTTGAAGTAGCCAACACCTGATGGCCAGGCTTTTTGTGGCGAGGGAGCTTGCTCCCGCTCGGCTGCGCAGCAGTCGCAGTTTTTTGGGGTCGCTTCGCAACCCAGCGGGAGCAAGCTCCCTCGCCACAAGGGTTCGGTGGTGTCCATGGGCAGGGCAAATCTTGCCCGGGTTGTTTATTTATTGAGCTGTGGTAGTGTCCGGCTACGCCTCAACTTATCGAGGCCCGTGAAAACCCCGCCTTTTTGTGGCGGGGTTTTGCTTTTTTTGTGCAGAAGAAAGGAGTCTGCCTGGATCATGACCGCACCTTCCATCACCCTTACCCGCCTGGACGTACAGCGTCTGGAACGCCTGATCGACAGTCTTGATGAAACGCTGCCGGGCGTGATTGCGTTGCAAACTGAACTGGATCGCGCCGAGAACGTGGTGGGCCACGAAGAAGTGCCTGCCGATGTCGTGACCATGAACTCGCGTGTGCACTGCCGCGAAGAAAGCAGCGGCAAGGACTATCACCTGACCTTGGTTTATCCACAGGACGCCAAGGCCGACGAAGGCCGGATCTCGATCCTCGCGCCGGTGGGCAGTGCCTTGCTGGGCCTGAAGGTCGGCCAGCACATCGACTGGCCGGCCCCGGGCGGCAAGACGCTGAAGCTGACCTTGCTGGACGTCGAATACCAGCCCGAAGCCGGCGGTGATTTTCAGCTCTGAGTGCCCGGGCGCATCAGGCCAGGGCCAGCGCCTCGTTCAGGGCGCGTTCCAGGTCGGCCTTGTAGCGCAGGTACAAGTTTGTTGAGCAGGCGCCGTCGCCCACCAGTCCCGAGAGGTCCAGGTCAGTGATGTAGCAGCGATAGCGCTGGGCTTCGCGGCGCTGTTCGACGATCTCCCTGGCGACCACGCGGAACAGCTGGTCGCCATGCTCCAGTTCGGAAAACTCCTGTTGATCGCAGTACAAGGTGACGTGCACCTGCCCGTGCGCCGCTTTGCCGATGATCGCCTGCACGTCATAGAACGGTTTGTTGACCGGCATCTGCGGGGCTTGCCGCGCTTCGATCCGTCGTGCCCGGCCACCTGAAGGCAGCAACTGGTAGTACAGGGTTTCCAGGCTCAGCGGCTGGGCGGCATCCAGCGGCAGCAAGGCGTCGCGGCGGTACAGCACCGATTGCACAAAGCGCTGCAGCGGTACCAGCAGGCTTTGTTCGTCGTGATACGGCACGTGTTGTTGCCACAGCGCGTTGAATTCATCGAGCACGTACAGGTCGGCTTCGTCCTCGTTGGTCCGGTAGAACACCTGGATGCACTCGGGCTGCCCCATGGGCAGGATCAGCGCCAGGTCATGGTCTTCCAGCGCCATCGGGTCCAGGTGCAAGGGGCTGTAGGCCGTCAGTTCTTCGCCCAGGTAATCCATCAGCGCCGACAAGCTGCCCAGGGCTACGTGATTGACCTGGCCGGGCATCAATTCCAGCACGTGATAGTGCTGCTGGACCTGAAGCAGATAACGGTAATTGAGCCTGCTCAATAACAGGGTCTGGGCTGTTTCGATGACTTCCTCGACGCGCCGCGCAATGAACTGGGCGCGGTTGTGGCAGAAGCAGCGCACCTGCAAGCGCGGCTGGCGCTGGGTGACGGGTAGGTCGTTGAGGTAGTCGCGCAGGCAATCGAGCAGGGCGTGTTCGCCGTCGAAACGGTTGACCAGCACCTCATTCCAACTATTGAGCGTGACTTGGTCGAGGGTCAGCACCAGGTTTTCCCGGACCCCGGCATAGCTCAGGGAATCGGTACGCTCGGTGGTCATCAGAATGTTCAAGTCGCGGTGGTGCTTGAGCGGGTCGACGCCGACGTTCACCAGGATCAACACTTCGCTGGGCACGCTGGCCCGCAACAACTGCGCTTCGTCCACCGTAACCAGGGGCAGGGCAATGGATTGCTGCAGGCTTCCCAGCAGGTTGAACAGTTCGAACTCGCTCAGGTCGCTGCTACCTGGGTGCAGCGCCAGGCGCGTGCTGCTGTCGATCACGCCGTTGCGATGACACCAGGTCAGCAGTTCCAGCAACTCCCGGCAGCGCTTGATCGGCGCGAAGTTCTCCCACTCCAGGGCGTTGAGGCTGCCGTTGTACAGGCCCCACTGGTTCTGCCCGGGTTCTTTCTTGTTGGGCGACTGGACCAGGGTCAAGGTGTCTTCGGCCAGGTCCGGCGCGATGCCGGGGTTGATGAACTCGACCTTGTCGGCCTTGCGCTCGAAGGCGGCGTACAACCGCCGGCCCAGCACGTTGAGATCGCGCTTGTTGATCAGGCTGACGGTTTTCTCGGTGCGGGCGAACTGGGTCAGGAAGCGGTAGCTGTGGGTGAGTTCGTTGACCAGGGCGCGCCGCTCGTGGCTGACCTGGCGGACTTTCCACTGGCTGCGGCTGTCCAGCAAGGCCAACTGACGCTGGTCCCAGCCCCACTCCCGGGCCAGTCGCTCAAGCAGTACCCGTTGCCAGCCATTGCTGCGCGCCTGGCCGGTGAGTTTGCGATTGACCTTCAAGTACAGCGCGCGGCGGATCAGCTCCAGGCGTTCGGGTTCGCCACGGGCATTGAGGTATTCCTCGATGCGGCGGTAAACCAGCATGTATGGGTCCAGCTCTTCCAGGTCCAGGCGATTGGCAAACACCGCCTGCTTGAAACGCAGGCTCAGGCAGCGCACGTTCGGGTGTTCGCTGGCATAGACTTCGGTCAGCAGCAGCTTGAGCACGGACTTATAGGGCGATTCGATGCCCTTGAACAGTTGCCAGAGCCCGGCACCGACGAATTCTCCCGGCGGGATGTAGGCCAGATGCCCCAGGTCCAGGGTTTCATCCGCGCGAATGAAACGCTTGGACATCAGCGTATGGGTGTATTGCTCGTAGTTCTCTTCTTCATAGACCGGCACCAGCCACCAGATCGGTGTGCGCCCGGCCAGCCAGATCGCGGTGCGGTAGAACTCGTCGAGCAACAGGTAGTGCTGGGTGGTGCCGCAATCGTCGGAACTGAGCTGGTTGTCCCGCTCGCCCCGCACAAAACGCGCCGGGTCGATCAGGAAAAAGTGCGCTTCGGCGCCCTGGGTCGCGGCCCATATCTCCAGCAACTGGCATTTCTTGCGCAGCTCGGCCAGCTCATCGTCGCTCAGGTCCGGCCCGTGGCAGACCCACACGTCCATGTCGCTCTGATCGGCCTGGGCCAGGGTGCCGAGGCTGCCCATCAGGAACAGGCCCAGGATCGGGCGAGGCGGGTTGCCGCCGTGCCGAGGCTTGTAGGAAAACGAACGGGTCAGCCGCTGGGCTTCGGCAAGGACGTCGGCGTCAGGCTCGTAGTTCGACAGTCCGGCAGGCGTGCTGCCGGAGACGTAGCCGGGCAGCAGCGGATGGTTGACGTGGAAGAACAGCGGCAGCAACGTCAGTACGCCTTGCTGGCGCGGCGACAGGCCTTCGAGGGCGCGCTCCATCCGCACGGTGTTGAGCTTGAGGAAACGTGCGCGCAACTGGCTCAGCACCTTGCGGTCGATTCCTTCGTCCAGATCGGGGCGTATTTCGTGGTTGCGGGTCATGTCGGCTCAAACCGGCTCGCGGCGTCGAACGTGGGGTGATGGCAGGTTAGCGCCCGGTCTTGGGAATACTTAAGCTGAAAACAGGATTTTGAGGTTGGTTTTTTACGCAGGGCGCCAGTGCGCCGGCGGAAATCCCGTAGAGGAGATTTCCGTGGGCGGCAGGGGGATCAGGCGGTTTCTTGAACGCTGAGAATAGTCAGGACGGTTTGTACATTCTGCGCGGCATCACGCCCAAGGCTGGTCAGGTAGCCACCATCGGGTTGATCGATCAGCTCTTTTTCGAACAGGCGTTGGGCAGCGGCAATCGCTTTAGGGGCAGCGGTCTGATGAATTTTCAGGCCTTCCTGGGAACTGTCCAGGTTGAAGAGTGCGAGGATTTCCAGTTCGGCAACCAACTCAGGGGTAAGCGACATAAGGACTCCAGACTTTCTAGGAATTTGGTCGACAGCGTCACTAAGGTGAGCGCACTCGGCCGAGCTGTCCAGTGTCAGTGTCATGCTTTTTTTGTTTAAAGCGATTCTTTTGTGGCGAGGGAGCTTGCTCCCGCTGGGACGCGAAGCGGCCCCAATAGCTTGACGACTGCTGCGCAGCCGAGCGGGAGCAAGCTCCCTCGCCACAAGAGCGGTCCAGTTTTCACAAGAGCGGTTCAGTTTTTTTCCGGCGGCAACTCGGGGAGGGCACGCAAGGCGGCTTCGTACCACTCGGTATTGAACGGGCGGTCCTCTTCCAGGATCGCGTCGATTTCCACCGCGAGCACATGGGCCATCAAGTTGAGGATTTCTTCGCGCTCATAACCCACCAGGGTCAATTTATTGAAAACGGCCTTGGCCGCTGGCGGGTTGTCACTCTCGATCTGGTTTTCAATCGCCTCGATCAGCGTGTTCTCGACGAACGCTTCTTCGTCGTTGTCGATATCGGTTGGCTCGCTCATGGCAGGCTCCTGTAGGAAAGGCCGCCAGTTTACCTGCATTCAGCGTCGTGATGCGCCTGGCAGGAAACGCCTCGACGGTCTATAACGCAAGGCTGCCAACCCCGCACGGCCTGGAGGCTTTGTAATGCTCAAGCTTTATGGTTTCTCCGTCAGTAATTATTACAACATGGTCAAGCTGGCGCTGCTGGAGAAGGGCCTGCCCTTCGAAGAGGTCCAGTTCTTCGGCGCCCAGACCCCGGAAGCCCTGGCCATCAGCCCGCGCGGCAAGGTGCCGGTGCTCAAGACCGAACAGGGTTTTATCAACGAGACCAGCGTCATCCTCGAATACCTCGAGCAGACCCAGCCGGGTAAGGCCTTGCTGCCAGCCGACCCGTTCGAGCGCGCCCAGGTGTTGGCCTTGTGCCGGGAAATCGAGTTGTACATCGAGCTGCCCGGACGGGCCTGCTATGGCGAGGCGTTCTTCGGTATGCAGGTGGCCGAGGCCATCAAGGAAAAATCCAAGGCCGAATTGCTGCTGGGGTTCGCCTCGCTCGGTCGACACGGCAAGTTCTCGCCCTACGTGGCGGGCGACAGCCTGAGCATTGCCGACCTGTATTTCTACTACAGCCTTTCGCTGGCTTTGCAGGTGGGCAAGAAGGTCTTCGATATGGATTTGCTGGCGGACATGCCGGCGGCCAAGGCGCTGATGGAGCGGTTGGGGGAGAACCCGAACGTGCAGCGGATCGCGGCGGACAGGGAGGCAGAGATGCCGGCGTTTTTGGCGAGGATTGCTGCCAAGAAGTGAGTTTTCTGGCGCCTTGAAGGACGCCTTCGCGAGCAAGCCCGCTCCCACATGGGATCTCCATATTCACCAAGATTTTGGGTCCACTGGAGATCCCATGTGGGAGCGGGCTTGCTCGCGAAGCTTTTTAGCTTTTTAGCTTTTTAGCTTTTTAGCTTTTTAGCGGCCAGCGAGCAGCGCCTGGCCACGCACCACGGCTGCCTTGACCTGCGCCGGCGCGGTGCCACCGATGTGGTCGCGGGCATTGACCGAGCCTTCCAGGGTCAGCACGGCAAACACGTCCTGCTCGATCTGATCACTGAACTGGCGCAGTTCGTCCAGGCTCATTTCTGCGAGGTCCTTGCCACTGTCTACGCCGTATTTCACGGCATGGCCGACAATCTCATGGCAATCGCGGAACGGCAGGCCGCGGCGTACCAGGTAGTCGGCCAGGTCGGTGGCAGTGGAGAAGCCGCGCAGGGCCGCTTCGCGCATCACAGCGTGCTTGGGCTTGATGGCCGGGATCATGTCGGCGAAGGCCCGCAGCGAATCGCGCAAGGTATCGGCGGCGTCGAACAGCGGTTCCTTGTCTTCCTGGTTGTCCTTGTTGTAGGCCAGCGGCTGGCCTTTCATCAGGGTCAGCAGGCCCATCAGTGCGCCGAACACCCGGCCACTCTTGCCGCGCACCAGTTCCGGCACGTCGGGGTTTTTCTTTTGCGGCATGATCGAGCTGCCGGTGCAGAAGCGGTCGGGCAAATCGATGAATTGGAACTGCGCGCTGGTCCACAGCACCAGCTCTTCGGAGAAACGCGACAGGTGCATCATCGCAATGCTTGCGGCGGCGCAGAATTCGATGGCGAAATCGCGGTCCGAGACATTATCCAGAGAGTTGCCGCCGACGGCGTCGAAGCCCAGCAACTGCGCAGTGTATTCACGATCGATCGGGTACGTGGTGCCGGCCAGCGCGGCGCTGCCCAGGGGCATGCGGTTGGTGCGCTTGCGACAGTCCACCAGGCGCTCGTAGTCGCGGCTGAGCATTTCGAACCAGGCCAGCATGTGATGCCCAAACGTTACAGGTTGGGCGGTCTGCAGGTGCGTGAAGCCCGGCATGATGCTCTCGGCCTCGCGCTCGGCTTGCTCCAGCAGGCCTTTTTGCAAGCGCGTGATTTCGCCCAGGATCAGGTCGATTTCATCCCGCAGCCACAAGCGGATGTCAGTGGCGACCTGGTCGTTGCGGCTGCGGCCGGTGTGCAGTTTCTTGCCGGTCACGCCGATGCGGTCGGTCAGGCGTGCTTCGATATTCATGTGCACGTCTTCAAGGTCGACGCGCCAGTCGAACTGGCCGGCCTCGATTTCAGTTTCGATGGTCTTCAGGCCGTCGATGATGCTGTCGCGCTCGGCATCGGTGAGCACGCCGACCTTGGCCAGCATGGTGGCGTGGGCGATCGAACCCATGATGTCGTGGCGATACAGGCGCTGGTCAAAATTGACGGAGGCGGTGAAGCGGGCGACGAAGGCGTCGACGGGTTCACTGAAGCGGCCGCCCCAGGACTGATTGGTCTTGTCAGTGCTCATGAATTCGCTCGTGATCGGCTGTGGAGAAAGTAGCGGTTAAAGGCTGCGGCGGATGATAGCAGGGTTGCCGGGACTGGCGCTGGCACTGGTCGGCAGGTTTTTCCGATCGGGCCTTGGGATCCAAGAAGGTTTTCGCACAACGATATTTTTCGATTGAGCAATATCGTCGTGGCAACCGTCTACAGTGGACGGTAGGACTTTTGCTTTTTCCATCCATGGCGCACCGGAAAAATAGAAGAAGGGGGAGCTCATATTGGTCAGATCGACAGTTAACAATCCCTACGGCGACGCCGTGCGACAACGGGCCTCGGGCATCGGTCGGCAAGCGCTGGTAAAGATAGACAACCGCCTCGCGGCACTTTTTGGCCCTCGAACGAGTCTTAGCGTGGATCGCGGTGACGGATGTCACTTCCCCTGTCTACGCTATCCTTGTGCGAGACTCACGCAGGAATCCAGCGCAATATGAATGTCCTGATCGTTGATGACGAACCACTGGCCCGCGAGCGCCTGAGCCGAATGGTTGGCGAACTCGAGGGTTACAGTGTCCTGGAGCCGAGCGCCACCAATGGCGACGAGGCATTGGCCCTTATCGACAGCCACAAGCCGGATATCGTGCTGCTCGACATTCGCATGCCTGGCCTGGACGGCCTGCAAGTGGCGGCGAAGTTGTGCGAACGAGAATCGCCGCCCGCCGTGGTGTTCTGTACCACCCGGGACGACTTCCCACCCGAGGTGTTGCAGGCCGGTGCCGTGGGCTATTTGGTCAAGCCCGTGGCGTCCGAGGCGTTGCTCGAAGCCTTGCGCAAGGCCGAGCGGCCCAACCGTGTGCAACTGGCGGCACTGACCCGTCCGGCCGCCGAAAGCGGCAGTGGCCCACGCAGCCACATCAGTGCGCGCACCCGCAAAGGCATCGAGTTGATCCCCTTGAACCAGGTGGTCTATTTCATTGCCGACCATAAGTACGTGACCTTGCGTCATGAGAGTGGCGAGGTGTTGCTGGACGAACCCCTCAAGGCCCTTGAAGACGAGTTCGGTGAACGCTTCGTACGCATCCACCGCAACGCCCTCGTGGCCCGCGAGCGCATCGAGCGCTTGCAGCGCACCCCCCTTGGGCATTTCCAACTGTTCCTCAAGGGCCTCAATGGCGACGCGCTGATTGTCAGCCGACGGCACGTGGCCGGCGTGCGCAAGATGATGCAGCAGCTTTAACCGAGCGGTCCAAGGCGTTCAACGCGTTTCATTTCGAGGATCTGGCGGCCAGGGAGGCCTTGGGGTCGTGATTCAAATCAAAGCGGTTTTGGCTGAGCTGTTATTATCTGCCGTATCTTTTAAGTACGGATTGATCCATGTCCCCTCGCGAGATCCGCATCGCCACCCGTAAAAGTGCCTTGGCCCTCTGGCAGGCCGAATACGTCAAAGCCCGCCTGGAAGCGGCCCATCCCGGGCTGAGCGTGACCCTGGTGCCCATGGTCAGTCGCGGTGACAAGCTGCTGGACTCGCCGCTGTCGAAGATCGGCGGCAAGGGCCTGTTCGTCAAGGAGCTGGAAACCGCGTTGCTGGACAACGAAGCCGACATCGCCGTGCACTCGATGAAAGACGTGCCCATGGACTTCCCCGAAGGCCTGGGCCTGTTTTGCATCTGCGAGCGAGAAGACCCCCGCGATGCGTTCGTCTCCAACACGTTTTCCAGCCTTGAGGCGCTGCCTGCCGGGAGCGTGGTCGGCACGTCCAGCCTGCGTCGCCAGGCACAATTGCTGACGCGGCGCCCGGATCTGCAAATCCGTTTCCTGCGTGGCAACGTCAACACACGCCTGGCCAAGCTCGACGCCGGCGAATACGACGCCATCATCCTCGCCGCCGCCGGCTTGATCCGCCTGGGCTTCGAAGACCGCATCACCTCGGCCATCAGCGTCGATGACAGCCTGCCGGCCGGCGGGCAAGGGGCGGTGGGCATCGAGTGCCGTAGCGCCGACAGCGACATCCATGCCCTGCTGGCGCCGCTGCATCATGCAGACACCGCCACGCGGGTATTCGCCGAGCGCGCGCTGAACAAACATCTCAATGGCGGTTGCCAGGTGCCAATCGCCTGTTACGCCGTGCTGGAGGGTGAGCAGGTCTGGTTGCGGGGTCTGGTGGGGGATCCCAACGGCGGCCGACTGCTTAGCGCCGAGGCACGGGCGCCGCGCCACGATGCCGAGGCGCTGGGTGTGCGCGTGGCTGAAGACCTGCTGAGCCAGGGCGCCGCCGACATCCTCAAGACGGTCTACGGCGAGGCCGGCCACGCGTGACGGGCTGGCGGCTGCTGCTCACCCGGCCGGCGGACGAGTCGTCGGCGCTGGCGGCGGTTCTGGCCGAAGCGGGGGTCTACAGCAGCAGCTTGCCGTTGCTGGAGATCGAGCCGGTCCCGCTGTCCGATGCCGGGCGGGTGATATTCCAGGCGCTGGACCAATACTCTGCCGTGATCGTCGTCAGCAAACCGGCCGCACGCCTGTGCGTCGAGCTGCTGCGCCAATACTGGCCCAAGCCTGCGGACCAACCCTGGTTCAGCGTGGGCGCGGCCACCGGACAGATCCTCGCCGATGCCGGCCTCACCGTGTTTTATCCCGATCACGGCGATGACAGCGAAGCCTTGCTGGAACACTTGGTCTTGCGCCAGGCTGTATCGCGGCCCGACCCCAAGGTGTTGATCGTGCGGGGTGAAGGCGGGCGTGGCTTGCTGGCAGAGCGTTTGCGCGAGCGAGGTGCTAGTGTCGATTATCTGGAATTGTACCGCCGCCACTTGCCTGATTACGGCGAAGGGGCGTTGCCGGCGAAAGTCGAAGCGGAACGCTTGAACGCCCTGGTGGTCAGCAGTGGGCAGGGCTTCGAGCATCTGCGGCGGCTGGCCGGCGATGCGTGGCCGGCCCTGGCGCGGTTACCGTTGTTTGTGCCAAGCCCAAGGGTGGCCGAGATGGCGCGAGCCGCCGGGGCCCGAACAGTTGTGGATTGCCGTGGCGCCCATGCCGCGGCTTTGCTGGCGGCGTTACGGGAACACTCCGTGCCGTTTTCTAATGCAAAGGATGGATACGTGAGCGAAACAGCCTTGCCAAAAGAAGATCTAGACCAGCCAGCGATCGATGCGCCGGTTGAAACCCCGCCTCCCGTAGCGCCGCGTCGTGGCAACGGGCTGGCCGTTGTTGCACTGTTGCTCGGTGCTGCCGGCGTAGCCGTTGGCGGCTGGGGTGTATGGCAGGTGCGTCACCTGCAAACCAATAACCAGCAGCAGTCCGCCCAGGTCCAGGCGCTGAACGACCAGGCCCAGGCCCTCAAGCTCAACGAGCAACGCCTGAGCGAGCGCCTGGCGCAATTGCCCCCGGCTGAAGAGTTGGAGGAGCGGCGGCGCCTGGTGGCCCAGTTGCAGAGTGACCAACAACACTTGAATCAGCGCCTGGAAACCGTGCTCGGTGCCAGCCGCAAGGACTGGCGCCTGGCAGAGGCCGAGCACCTGTTGCGCCTAGCGAGCCTGCGTCTTTCCGCCCTGCAAGACATCAACAGTGCCCAGGCGCTGGTCCAGGGCGCTGACGAAATCCTGCGGGAGCAGAACGACCCTGGTTCGTTCGCCGCCCGCGAGCAATTGGCCAAGACCCTCGCTGCGCTGCGCAGCACCGAACAACCGGATCGCACCGGGCTGTTCCTGCAACTGGGCGCCTTGCGTGACCAGGTGCTGCAACTGACCGAACTGGCACCCGAGTACAAGGATCGCGGCGAATCGCTGCTGGGCCTGACCGCCGATGGCGATGGTGCCAGCCGGTGGGCGCAGTGGTGGGACCAGATTTCGCGCTATATCCGCATCGATTTCAATGCGGACGAGAACGTCCGTCCGCTGCTGGCCGGGCAAAGCCTCGTGCAGGTGCGCCTGGCCCTGAGCCTGGCGCTGGAGCAGGCGCAATGGGCCGCCCTCAACGGCCAGGCGCCGGTCTACACCCAGGCGCTGACCGAGGCGCGGGATGTGTTGAAGAACAACTTCAACCAGGACAACCCACAAAGCAAAATCATGCTCGAGCGCGTGGGTGAGCTGTCCAAGCAACCGGTGACGGTGGTCACCCCGGACCTGACCGGCACGCTGAGCAGCGTCCAGGCCTACCTTGAGCGCCGCAACCTCAATGCCGAGGAATCGGTCAAGCCGCTGCCCGCGCCTGGCGCGCAGGAGGCCACGCCATGAAACGTCTCTACGTGATTCTGTTCGTGGTCATCGCCGCCGCCGGCTTGCTGGGCGTGGCGATTGCCGAGCATTCGGGTTACGTGCTGGTGGCGTACAAGAACTTCCGTTATGAAGCCGGCCTGTGGGTCACCCTGGCGCTGGTGGCGGTGCTCTGGCTGGTGTGGCGAGGCCTGAGATTCCTGATCGGGCTGGTGACCACGTCCAGCGGCGTAGTCAACCCGTGGTCGCGGCGCAACCGCAGCCGTCGGGTGCAAGTGGCGATCGAACACGGCCAGTTGGACCTGGCCGAAGGTCGCTGGGCCAGTGCCCAGCGCCACCTGCACCGTGCCGCCGAAGCCGAGCGCCAACCGCTGCTGTATTACCTGGGTGCTGCCCGCGCGGCTAACGAACAAGGTCTTTACGAACAGAGCGACAGTTTGCTGGAGCGCGCCCTGGAGCGTCAGCCCCAGGCGGAGCTGGCCATTGCCCTGACGCACGCGCAACTGCAGACGGACCGGGGCGACACGGACGGGGCATTGAGCACGCTGCAGGCCATGCATGAGCGTCATCCCCATAACGTCCAGGCCCTGCGCCAATTGCAGCGACTGCATCAGCAGCGCGGCGACTGGTCGGCGGTGATCCGGCTGTTGCCGGAGTTGCGCAAGGATAAAGTCCTGCCGCCGGCTGAATTGGCTGAACTGGAACGGCGTGCCTGGGGCGAAAACCTCACCCTGGCGGCCCACCGTGAAGAGGACGGCAGTGTCGGTTTGCAGTCGCTCAATCGGGCCTGGCAACAGCTGACCTCCGCGCAGCGCCAGGAACCGGCGTTGGTATTGGCCTATGCCGAGCAACTGCGTCAGTTGGGCGCTCAGGTCGAAGCCGAAGAGGTGCTGCGCGGCGCGCTCAAGCGTCATTACGACAGCCACCTGGCGCGTCTATATGGGCTGGTTCGTGGCAACGATCCGATCCGCCAACTGCAAACGGCCGAGGGCTGGCTCAAGGACCACCCGGCCGATCCAAGCCTGCTGCTGACCCTGGGGCGCCTATGCCTGCAGAACAGCTTGTGGGGCAAGGCGCGGGATTACCTGGAAAGCAGTTTGCGGGCCCAGCGCAATCCCGAAGCCTGCGCCGAACTGGCGCGCCTGCTGGCGCAACTGGGGGATGCCGAGCGCAGCAACCAGTTGTTCCAAGAGGGGTTGGGGTTGTTGGATGAGCGCCTGCTGGCTGCGCCGCTGCCGGTTCCGGCTTAGGTGTTGTCCACTTGAGAGGGATATGACCCATTCTTGAAAAGGGTATGAACCATCGTGGCGAGGGAGCTTGCTCCCGCTCGGCTGCGCAGCAGTCGTAAAAAACCTGCTCACTGTTTTCCTGATGCACCGTGTTGAATGGCTTTGGGGCTGCTGCGCAGCCCAGCGGGAGCAAGCTCCCTCGCCACGGGTTGATGAACCTTAAATGCGTGGTTGCGAATACGGTTTCGGGGCTTTGGTCATACCATCAGTAAAGTCCTACAGCCCATCGCGCCGTATCCTCCTCGGCCTGTCGGGAATTCCCTACACCCCCGGTGAAGTGTCTGCGCGAGGCTGTCTTGAAAGGCCCGAGGGCTTTCCTCTACCGTAACAGCTTGTCTCTTCTGTTACGGAATCGCCATGTCTTTGGCCAGCTCACGTTTCTTGTTTCTCATGGCTTCCATCGCCGCCGCCCTGGCTTTGGGCATCAGCACGTATCTGGAATATTCGGTCGGCCTGGCGCCTTGCAGCCTGTGTGTCTTGCAGCGGTTGTGCCTGATGCTGTTCCTGGTGAACAGTCTCGTGGCCTGCGTGCAGGGTCCAGGTCAAAGAGGCACGCTCTTCTACGGTACGGCAGGGCTGGTTTTTGTAGCGGGGGGAATGACCCTGGCCTGGCGTCAGGTCTTGATGCAAAGCGATTCGTTCGAGCCGTTTGCTGATTGTGTTGCCCAGCCCAAGCTGATGGATTCGTGGTGGTGCGCATTGCATCGTATCTTTGATGGCACCGTCGACTGCGCGAATATCACTTGGACGTTGTTCGACATGAGCATCCCCGAGTGGAGCTTGTTGTTTTTTCTTGCGGTGTCCAGCGTGATGACCTATCTGCTGCTGCGCCTTGCCTGGAGTGCTCTGGTACAACCGCTCAGCGGCGAGACGTCGCAGTTGGTCCGGGCCGTGGATTAAACACTTGTATGAACTTTATCTCCTGCGTACCTTGAAGCCGTTGTCGTGCGGGCATAATCTGGCCCGCACGTGTTATTGGAATTGTGCCGCTCGATCATGTTGTGTCTGGCTTGTCCCTGTTCCATCAGGCGTGCACAGGCTGCGAGGGGCATGACTCACAAGGGAAGAAATCACCATGCTCGAAAGTTGTCAGAATGCTCAGGAACGCTGGGGTGGGGTGCATCTGTTGATCGATCGCTGGCTGCAAGAGCGTCGCGAACTGATTCGGGCCTACGATGATCTTGGCGACAAGCCTGAAGCCCTGAGCGAAAGCCGCAAACCCTTGCAAGAGTTCTGCGGTGTGCTGGTCGACTATGTGTCTGCCGGTCATTTCGAGATCTATGAACAACTGACGGGCGAGGCCAAGGCCTTCAACGACAAGCGCGGCCTGGAATTGGCCGAGACGATTTACCCGCGCATCGATGTCATCACCGAGAAGTTGCTGGCGTTCAACGACCTGTGCGATGAAGGCAAGTGTGTAGCGGAAAAATTCAAGGAGCTGGGCGGCTTGCTGCACGAGCGTTTCGAATTGGAAGACTGCCTGATCGAAGTGCTGCACAACGCTCACAAGGAAGAAGATACCGTCCAGGCCTGAGGGCTCGCGGTCATGAAAAAACGGTGCGCATTGCGCACCGTTTTTTATGGGGTCAACGTCAGGTCGTCGCGCCCAGCAACTCGATCTCAAACACCAATGGCGTGTACGGCGGGATCACATCCCCGGCCCCTTCAGCGCCATAGGCCAGGGACGACGGAATCACCAGTCGCCATTTCGCGCCGACCGGCATTTGCGGCAATGCACTGCGCCAACCGTCAATCACACTGTCGAGGTTGAACCATTGTGCCTGGCGGTTGGAATCGAATACGGAGCCGTCCGGCAGTCGACCGGTATACAGCACCTGGACCTTGCCATGAGGGCCGGCCTTCGCGCCATGGCCTGGCTTGATTTCGGTCAGCAGGATGCCGTCTGCCAGTTGCTGGACGCCGGGTCGGTTCTTTTCTTCGACGAGAAATTGTTGCTCGGTTTTCAATGCGGCTTCGGTCTGCGGCGTTGTCGAAGGCGCGTTCAGTTGCGCCTGATGCTCGGCCAGGATTTGTTCGATGCGTTCATCCTTGAGCGCCAGCGGCTTGCCCAGGTAGGCCTGTTGCAAACCTTCAACCAAGGCTTTGATCTGCAGGTCCGGCACGTCCTGGCGCAGGCGTTCGCCGAGGCTGGCGCCCAGGCTGTAAGCCAAATCGTGGGCATCGTTTGCGCTGGTTTTTTCAGCGGCCTGGACCGTGGCGCAAGCCATGCACAGGAGTAAAAACAGGTGACGCGACATGTGTGCTCTCCGGCCTCGAATCGAGGAATTATGCCAGTGCCGATATCTGTAGAGGTGGATTGCCAAGGCACTGGCGCAGAAGATTTTTCCTCCCTTGCAACGCAACGTCTTGTGTACTGTCAACATGCCCTAGCGGCGGTTGCAGCAGAGGTCTAGTATGAGCCGCACTCACGTCAGTCAGGAGGTAAACCATGTCGGCCACCAAGAAGCCTGTAAACACTCCGTTGCACTTGCTCCAACAACTCTCGGGCAGCCTGCTCGAACATCTGGAAAATGCCTGCTCCCAAGCGCTGGCTGATGCTGAAAAACTGCTCGCCAAACTGGAAAAGCAACGCGGCAAGGCGCAGGAAAAACTGCACAAGTCGCGCACCAAACTGCAAGACGCAGCCACCGCTGGCAAGGCCAAGGCCCAAGCCAAGGCTAAAGACGTCGTGAAAGAGCTCGAAGACTTGCTCGATGCCTTGAAGGATCGTCAGTCCGAAACCCGCGCCTACATTCTGCAACTCAAGCGTGATGCCCAGGAAAGCCTGAAACTGGCCCAGGGCGTCGGTCGCGTGCAAGAAGCCGCGGGCAAGGCGCTGTCGCTTCGTGCTGCCAAGCCTGCCGCTGTATCGGCCAAGAAGCCGGCGGCTAAACCCGCCGTGGCAAAAGCACCGGCCAAAGTCGCTGCCAAGCCTGCCGCCAAAGCACCGACCAAAGCCGCCAGCAAGCCGGCTGCCAAACCCGTCGCTGCCAGCGCTGCAAAACCTGCGGCGAAAAAACCAGTCGTCAAGGCGGCTGCCAAGCCCGCTGCAAAAACGGCGGCCGCTAAACCTGCGGCTGCCAAGCCTGCTGTAAAAGCGGCTGCTAAACCTGCCGCCAAGCCAGCGGCAAAAGCTGTCGCCAAACCTGCCGCTAAAACAGCCGCCGCTAAACCGGCTGCCAAAGCGCCGGTAAAAGCCACTGCAAAACCGGCTGCCACCAAGCCTGCTGCCAAACCGGCAGCGAAGCCTGCGGCAACCAAAACGGCTGCGGCCAAGCCCGCTGCAAAAACCGCTGCCAAGCCAGTCGCTGCCAAAGCCCCTGCCAAAGCCGCGGCTAAACCCGCTGCCAAACCGGCCGCGGCCAAGCCTGCAGTTGCGAAGCCAACGGCTGCCAAGCCAGCCGCCGCGAAACCAGTTGCTGCCAAGCCCGCCGCGAAACCGGCCGTGAAAAAACCAGCCGCTGCAAAACCTGCGACTGCGCCAGCCGCCAAGCCCGCAACATCGGCTCCGGCTCCGACCGCGGCACCTGCGCCAACCGCCAGCACTCCGGCCGCGGCGACCAGCCCAGCTGCCGTTGCGCCGACCACCAGCAGCACCCCAACCAGCGCTTCCTAAGTGCCGGACACCGCGACGCGCAGTTGATGCAGCGCGTCGCGGCTCGCGGGTCCGGCATTCGCCGCCAGCCCTTGCAGCCATTGCGCTGAATCGTTCTGTT
Organism: Pseudomonas sp. SWRI179; assembly: GCF_014268705.1. NCBI lineage: Bacteria > Pseudomonadati > Pseudomonadota > Gammaproteobacteria > Pseudomonadales > Pseudomonadaceae > Pseudomonas > Pseudomonas sp. SWRI179. The sequence continues at coordinate 21,536 of NZ_JABWRA010000032.1, forward strand.
GTGCCCCCGGCCAATCCTTGGCCAGCGCTTCCAATCTCTCCAACAATCGCCGTTCGGCGGCCAACTCCAGCTGCTTGACCTGTTCGCGCAGGCCATTGAGTGCCGTGTCCTGAAGGGCGCCGGCTTTCCATTGGTTGCGAAGCGTACGCAGTGGCCGCACCACCTCGGTCTCCCACGGCTCGGCCATTTGTCGAAGTCGCTGCAGCCGGTGTTCATTGCAGGCCACGCCGCGCTGCGCCAGCCACAGGCCACAAAGCAGCAGGCAGACGTTGGCGCCGGCGTCTTGTGCCGCCAGGCACGCAGGCTCTACGCCAGGCTTGGCATAGAGGTCGAGGGAAAAACTCCACAGGTCAGGGGACATCGTGCTACTCGCGCCAGTTGCGAGCGAAGCTGGTAGACTCCGCCGCCATTATGATCCGACTTCAGAACCTGACTTTACAGCGTGGCCCGCAACGTCTGCTAGAAGACGCCGAGCTGACCCTGCACGCCGGCCACAAAGCCGGCCTCATCGGTGCCAACGGTGCCGGCAAATCGAGCCTGTTCGCCTTGCTGCGAGGCGAGCTGCACCCGGACTCGGGCGATTGCCTGCTGCCGGCCGATTGGCGCATCGCCCACATGCGCCAGGAGGTCGACACCCTCGAGCGCCTGGCGGTGGACTACGTGCTCGATGGCGACCTGCGCCTGCGCCAGGTGCAACGTGACCTGGCGGCGGCGGAAGCGGCCCACGACGGTGCCGCACAGGCCCGCCTGCATTCGGAACTCGACAGTGCCGATGGCTACACCGCCGATGCCCGCGCGCGTAAATTGCTCGCCGGCCTGGGTTTCACCAATGAACAGATGGACCGTCAGGTCGGGGATTTCTCCGGCGGCTGGCGGATGCGCCTGAACCTGGCGCAGGCGTTGATGTGCCCTTCGGACCTGTTGTTGCTCGATGAACCGACCAACCACTTGGACCTCGACGCCATCATCTGGCTCGAAGACTGGCTCAAGAGCTACCCGGGCACGCTGCTGTTGATTTCCCACGACCGTGATTTCCTCGATGCGGTGGTGGATCACGTGGCCCATGTCGACCAGCGCAAGCTCACCTTGTACCGTGGCGGCTACAGCGCCTTCGAGCGCGCCCGTGCCGAACGCCTGGCCCAGCAACAGCAAGCCTATGAGAAGCAACAGGCGCAACGTGCGCACATGGAAAGCTACATCGCCCGCTTCAAGGCCCAGGCCACCAAGGCACGCCAGGCCCAGAGCCGGATCAAGGCGCTGGAGCGGATGGAAGAGCTGTCGGCGGCCCACGTCGATTCACCGTTCGATTTTGTCTTCCGCGAATCGACCAAGATCTCCAGCCCGTTGATCGACCTGTCCGACGCACGCCTGGGCTACGGCGACAAGACCGTGCTGGAGAAGGTCAAGCTGCAACTGACCCCCGGTGCGCGGATCGGCCTGCTGGGCCCCAACGGTGCCGGTAAGTCGACCCTGATCAAAAACCTTTCCGGCGAACTCGAGCCTCTGGCCGGGCGCCTGACCCGAGGTGAAAACACCGTCGTCGGCTACTTCGCCCAACACCAGCTCGACTCCCTGGATTCCAAGGCCAGCCCACTGTTGCACCTGCAACGGTTGGCGCCGACCGAGCGTGAGCAGACCCTGCGCGATTTCCTCGGCGGTTTCGATTTCCGCGGGGCGCGCATCGACGAGCCGGTGTTGAATTTCTCCGGTGGCGAAAAGGCCCGCCTGGCGCTGGCGTTGATCGCCTGGGGCCGGCCGAACCTGTTGCTGCTCGACGAACCGACCAACCACCTGGACCTGGAAATGCGCCTGGCCCTGACCATGGCCTTGCAGGAATTCAGTGGCGCGGTGCTGGTGGTGTCCCACGATCGGCATTTGCTCAAGAGCACCACGGATAACTTCTTCCTGGTCGCCGATGGCAAGGTCGAGGAGTTCGACGGTGACCTGGAGGACTACGCCCGTTGGCTGGTGGAGTACCGCCAGCGCAACGCGCCGGTCAGCAGCACACCGGTCAACCCGGACAAGACCGACAAGAAAGCCCAGCGCCAGGCCGCCGCCGCACTGCGCCAGCAACTGGCGCCGCACAAGCGCGAGGCCGACAAGCTCGAAGCCGAGCTGGGCAAGCTGCACGAAAAACTGCAGAAAATCGAAACCAGCCTGGGCGACAGTGGTCTCTACGAGGCAGCGCGCAAGGATGAGTTGCGTGACCTGCTGGCCGAACAGGCCAAGCTGAAGGTCCGGGAAGCGGAGCTCGAGGAGGCTTGGATGCAAGCGCTGGAATTGCTGGAAAACCTGCAAGCGGAGCTGGAGGCGTTGTCCTGATGGAAGCGTTGGCGTTGCCTGTCCCTGTCATGTGGATCGAGCCGATCTGGCTCGGTGTGCAAATCCTGCTGATCCTGGTGGCCGGTTATGTCTCGCAGCGCTTCGTCGCGCGTGCGCTCACGGGCCTGGGTGAGCGTTACCCGCTCCCACCCCAACTGGTGATTATCCTGCGGGGCGTGCTGCGCTGGCTGATCATGGGCACTGCGGTGCTGGTGGTGCTCGAACGCCTGGGTGTCTCGGCCACGGTGCTGTGGACGGCGCTGTCGGGCTTTGTCGCGGTGGCAGCGGTGGCGTTCTTCGCCATCTGGAGCGTGCTGTCCAACCTGTTCTGCGCCGTTTTGATCTACACCGTGGGACCCTTTCGCCTGGGCGATGTGGTCGAGTTGGTGGATAGCACCGACAAGCCCGGTATCAAGGGGCGCGTGGTGGCAATCAATCTGCTGTACACCACGCTGATCGAACCCGAGGAACTCGGCACCGGCAGCGCGATGGTGCAAGTGCCCAACAGCCTGTTCTTCCAGCGTTCGGTACGGCGCTGGCGCGGCAGTGAGGCGTTTCCGGTGGGTGGGTTCGTCGAATAACGCATAGGGCCGCTACGCGGCCCAGCGGGAGCGAGCTCCCTCGCCACGGTGTTTGCATCGACTCAAATGCGTGTGCAAAAAACGATGGTCAACCACGTGACGGCGCATTAGCTTAGGCGTTTCGACGAATCCAAGCCGGGGGGTGAAATGGTGCTGGAAACATGGTTGGCGTTTTTCGCTGCGTGCTGGGTGATCAGTCTTTCGCCGGGTGCCGGCGCGATTGCATCGATGTCCAGCGGTCTGCGATATGGCTTTTGGCGCGGTTACTGGAACGCCTTGGGCCTGCAATTGGGCCTGGCGTTGCAAATCGTGGTCGTTGCCGCTGGTGTTGGCGCGATCCTCACGGCGTCGGCCACTGCGTTCTATGCCATCAAGTGGTTCGGCGTGGCCTACCTGGTCTACCTGGGGGTCAAGCAGTGGCGAGCCATTCCCGGCGACATGACCGACGACGCGGCCCCACAGCCCATCGGTAAGCCCCTGGCGCTGGTGTTTCGCGGTTTCCTGGTCAATGTCAGCAACCCCAAGGCGCTGGTGTTCATGCTGGCGGTGTTGCCGCAGTTCATCAATCCCCATGCGCCGTTGATCCAGCAGTACCTGATCCTGGGCGTCACCATGATCGCCGTCGATCTCATCGTCATGGCCGGGTACACCGGGTTGGCGTCGAAAGTCCTGCGTCTGTTGCGCACACCGAAACAACAGCGGCGGATGAACCGTGCCTTTGCGGGTATGTTCATTGGCGCGGCGGGTTTGCTTGCGACGATTCGCAAAGCCGCGGCATAAAGCGAAACCTGTGGCGAGGTAGCTTTTGTGGCTGGCTTTTGTAGAGGGCTTTTGTGGCGAGGGAGCTTGCTCCCGCTCGGTTGCGCAGCGACCGCAAGATCTTGGGGCCGCTTCGCCCGAAGCGTCGGACCGGCCCAGCGGGAGCAAGCTCCCTCGCCACAAAAGCATTCAGCTCATCACAGAAGCTAAAACAGCTAGCTCGCCACAAGAGCCGCTAAACAGCTACCCGACGGTATGACTCAGCGCAAGATCACCGGCGCCGTATCCCGAGGCAGGTTATTGCGCTGTACCGGTTCGCCAGGTTGCTCGTAGCTCGGGCCGCCGAGTTGTTCGCTCAGTTGCCGCGCCACGTCTTCACCCAGGGCCTTGGACACTTCGCGGACCACCCGCGGGCGGTTGAGGCTGATGCGTGCGTCCCGGTGGTTCAGCAACTTGGTGTCCTGGCCTTCGCCCATGGCCGTGAAGGCCGAGGTGATCTCGTAGGTCTTGGTGTTGATCAGGCTGAAGTCCGCCACCAGGGTCAACGCCAGCACAGCCGAGTAGCTGTCGGTATGGGCCAACTCGTTGATGTCGCGGGTGAAGTCGATGTCCGACACGGTGCCGAACAGCACGTAGTCGGCACCCTTGAAGTTGCCGGCCTTGATGCGCTTGATCACGTCATACACGTCGCCAGTGGAAGCCGCCGTGTGGGGCGTGCCCTGGGTCAGCTGAAACATGCCGCTGCGCAGGATCTCGCCCTTGATGTCGCCGGTGAACTTACGCAGTTCGCCCTGCTCGATGTAGCTGCTGGTGGCTTCCATCTCGTCGTAGCTCGAGGAAGCGCTGGCGCTGTAGGGGTTCGCCTGGAAGTTGCTTTGCGCCGAAACGGTGTGGATGTATTCCTCCACCCGCTCCTGGTACGCCAGGTCGGTCACCGCGACTTTTGGGGCCGCCTGGGCACTGAATGCGCAGGCCAGGGCCATGATGCCTATCCATGTGCGCATGGCTTAGCGCTCCGTGGTCTTGCGGATTTCTTTTTCGTCCATCCACTCGGCCAGACCGCTCTCGACGTCGATCAATTGCAGGCTGAATTTGTAGAAGACGTCCTTGTAGTCGCTGCTGCGCTTGACGATCGAGCTGATGGAGCCCTCGAGGCGGTACTTGGCAGCGATCATGTTGCCGGTCTTGGCCACGGTGCTTTTCTTGTACAGGCCGCTCTGGTTCTGCAGCTTGAGCTGGTCGACCTGGCTTTCCATGGCGGTGTTGTCGCTGGCGAAACGGGCCGCGCCGGTCTTCATCAACTGGGTCTTGATGCTGGTGGTGATTTCGCGGGTGTCGATGTATTCGCTGGTCTTGTTCTTCACGTCATAGACCTGGACAACCGGGCGACCCTGCAGGATGCCGGACTGGGCCAGGGAGCGGGTCATGGACTCGGCGATCATCTGCAGGTCGGTGGAGCCGAACTCGTTGGTCACGGTTTCCACGGCCTTGGTGTCGCCGTAGCTGATGTTCTTGTTGCCCAGGACCGGCGAGTTGTTGGCACAGCCGCTGACCAGCAGGGCGGCGAGGGCGAGGGAGGAAATGCGTACGAACATGTGGGGGCTCTCGAAAACTGAATGAATATGGGCTTAGGTGCAATGCCGATCGGTAAAGGAACTTGTGCCGACGATCCCTGTGGCGAGGGAGCTTGCTCCCGCTCGGCTGCGCAGCGACCGCAAGATCTTGGGGCCGCTTCGCGGCCCAGCGGGAGCAAGCTCCCTCGCCACAGGTCCGTGCTGGCTTGACCGACCGGGATCAGGCTCAAGGGGTATTGATTTCCAAACGGAAATCCACGGCCTTGGGTGTCGGTGCGATGGCCGGCAGGAAACTGGTCTGTTCGCCATACATCGTCAGGCTTTTCCAGGTTTCTTCTTCGGCGATCGGAAAGCCTTCCGGCCCCAGCCAGGCAAAGCGGTAATACATCGTCTTGTTGTTGTAGCTGGTGTTGCTCAATTGGACGTTGACGGTCATGTAGCCGTTTTCCCGGGCCACGCGCATGGCGCCGACCACGATGTTCTTGGTCTTGCCCATCGCCACGACCTTGCTGGCGGCGCTGCCCGGCTCCGGTGGCGGCGGGGTGGCGCAACCGGCCAGCAAGGCCAGGGCGCCGACGGCGATCAGTTTTAAACGCATGTGAACAAGACTCCGTTCTTAAGGTTGCTTGAGGGCAATGGCGGTCGGGTTGGCGCTTGGTATCACCTGGGCCGCCAAACCGCCGGCGAACACTTGGTTACCCACCGCCCGTAGCGTGATGACCTGGTAGCGCTGGTCGACGGTGACCTTGACCACCGAACCGCCCACCGCGCTTGGCAGGGTGACCTGGTGCTCGCCTTTCTTCAGGCGCAGGCGCACGACCTGGGTGTAGTCGGGCAGGGTGCGCCAGGTCCGGGTGTCGGCGCCTTCGAGTACCGCCGAGGTAAGACCCACGGCCAGGCCGGCCAGGGGGTTGGTTTCGTTGATCTGTTTTTGCGCCACGCCACGGGTGATGGCGCGCACGGTGGTGCGCAGGATGATGCCCGGCATGTCATCGCGCAGGGCTCGGCGCGACATGGCGGTGGTGCTGTTGAGCTGGGTCAGGTCCAACTGGCGGCCATCGACACCGATCTGGCCGAAGGTGGCTGTGGAGGTGTCAGGCTTGATCAGCGGGAACGACAACGGCGTGATGACCAGGTTGCCGCTGATCGGCAGCGGAAGGGGAATGCGGATCGAGTCCCGGGACGGCGCCAGGCCACTCTGCACCACGATCAGGATGTCGCTGTCATCGCTTTTGGCGGCAGGCTTGTCCAGGTCGCGCAGGGCCTGCTCCAGCAATGGCGTGTTGGGGCGCAGTTCGGCGGCCTTGCGATAGCCCGGCGCGGCCAGGTCCTTTTCACCCAGGGCTTCGTAGACGAAACCGGCCAGGTAGTGGCTGAACGCGCTTTGGTAACTGTTTTTGAGGCCGACGACTTCCGGGGCGTCGAGGCTGGCCACCGGGTAACCCTGGAGGTCCTTGTATTCGGTCCTGACCCCTTGTTTCTCGGCTTCTTCCTCGCGCTTGAGGTATTCCTTGTCCCGCAGGTCGGCAATCACCGCTTCGCGTTCGTGGGTCTTCTTGATCTGGGTCCGGGCGCCGTCGAAGTCATTCACTGCCAGCAGATTCAGGGCCATCTGCGTGGTCAGCATGACCTTTTCGTAATCGTAGCCTTCGTAGCGGCGGACTTTATCGTTGACCAGGAAGCTGCCGAACTGGGCCAGGTACTTGGCTGTGTCGAGCTTGACCGCATCCTCCCACTGGCCGACCTGCTGATCGGCGCTGTTCCAGGCGGTCTGGCTGCCGGACAAATCGCCTTTGGCACGCAGCAGCTCACCTTTCTCGAAGTAATACAGCAGGTCTTTGTCCTGACTGGAGTTGTTCTTTTCCAGCAGGGTCAACGCGCCGTCGACGTTGCCGGACGCCAGCTGCTGGTTGGTCTGGGCCAATTCGCTGTCGTAGTTGCGAAAGGCCGAGCAGCCGGACAACAAGGTGATCGCGCCGAGGGCGACCGAAAGAACGGCACGGGATGCCATGAACATTTTCTTCCCTGATAGCAGCCGGGGGTGTGCGGGCCGGGCTGGAGCGATCCCACGGACGAGCGTCGAAACGCTGTCGGTTCCTCATAAAAAGAGGAGCTTTTATGCCATCGAATGATAAGAAGGCCGCGGGATTATAAACATGGCGCTTGGCTATGTAATGGCTTTTCAATTGCGAAATGCTGTTTTTGTGACATCACCTCCAAAGCATGAAAATCCGATGAAAATCGGCTCCCCAGGCACATCCGCCCTTGAGCCAAAGCCATTGGAAGTGAACAATGTGTTACTTCTTATTACCAACCGAGAGTCATTCATGACTGCGCCGTTCCGTTTGCTGGCCTGGCTTGTATTGCCATTGCTTGCGCTGTGCAGCACTTCGCTGCTGGCTGACACCCTCGAAAGTGCCCCCCAGGCGCTGCATTTATTGGATTACATCGGGGCGGATTACCCGGCTACGGTCGAGGCAGGCAAGGTCATCGACGAGGCGGAGTACCGCGAGCAGTTGGAGTTCACCCAGGCGCTGGAAGGGTTGATCGTCGGGTTGCCGGCCAAACCGGAAAAGGCCGAGCTGGTCCAGGGCATCGGCGCCTTGCGCACGGCGATCACTCAGCGCCAGGACGGCGGCGAAGTCGCCCGCCTGGCGCGGCAGCTGGGGGCCAAGCTGGCGGTGGCATATGAAGTCAGCCAAGCGCCGGTCATCACTCCCGATCCCATTCGCGGTGCGCCGTTGTATGCGCAGAATTGTTCGGTGTGCCACGGTGCCAGCGGTGCCGGCGACGGTCCTGCCGGTGTTGGCCTGGAACCGCCGCCCGCCAACTTGCGGGACGCCCAGCGCCTGGATCGCCTGAGCCTCTATGGGATCTACAACACCCTCGGCATGGGCATCGAAGGCACCGACATGCCGGCTTTCGCCGATCAGCTCGACGACCGTCAACGCTGGGACCTGGCGACCTACATCGCCAGCTTCAGCGCCGACCCGGCCGCGGCCAAAAGTGAACAAGTCTTTAACCTCGCTGACCTGGCGCGCCAGACCCCGGGCGAAGTCCTCGCCGCGCAAGGCCCGGCGGCGGCGGCGACATTCCGTGCCCAGCGCGCCCAGCCGCCACAGGTGCAACGTGGCCCGGCGCAGTTGCTCGACTACACGGCCGCCACCCTGGACAAAAGCATCGCGGCGTATCGCGCCGGTGACCATGACCAGGCCTACGACCTGTCGGTCGCGGCTTACCTGGAAGGTTTCGAGCTGGTGGAAAGCTCGCTGGACAACGTCGATGCCAACGTGCGCAAAGACACCGAAAAGGCCCTGATGGCCTACCGTCAGTCGCTGCAGGACGGTCTGCCGGTGGAGCAGGCCGAACAGCGCCTGGACGCGGCCAAGGCCAAGTTGAAAGCGTCCGCCGACTTGCTGGGCGGCGATGGCTTGAGCTGGTCGCTGAGCTACATCTCCGGCTTGCTGATCCTGCTGCGTGAAGGGTTGGAAGCGATCCTGGTGCTGGCGGCAATCCTGGCATTCCTGCGCAACACCGGCCAGCAGTCGGCGGTGCGCAGCGTCAACGTCGGTTGGGGCCTGGCGCTGCTGGCCGGCCTGGCGACCTGGGGCCTGGCGGCGTATGTGATCGACGTCAGCGGTGCCCAGCGCGAGTTGCTCGAAGGCGCGACGGCGTTGTTCGCCAGCGTGATGGTGCTGTGGCTGGGTGTCTGGATGCACGACCGTCGCCACGCAGCGGCCTGGCAGGACTACATCAAGAGCAGCCTGGTGGGCGGCGGTGGTCGTTTTGGTTTTGCGATCCTGGCGTTCTTCTCGGTCTATCGCGAACTGTTCGAGGTGATCCTGTTCTACGAAACCCTGTGGCTGCAAGCGGGCCCTGCCGGGCACAACGCGGTGCTGGCCGGCGGTGCGACGGCGCTGGTGTTGCTGGTGGGGTTGGCCTGGGTAATCCTGCGCGGCTCGGCGAAACTGCCGCTGGCGCTGTTCTTCAGTATCAACGCCGCGTTGCTGTGCGCGCTGTCGGTGGTGTTCGCCGGTCATGGTGTGAAGGCGTTGCAGGAAGCCGGGATTTTCGGCACCCATCCGGTGGCGTTCTTCGACTTCGACTGGCTGGGCATTCATGCCGATGCCTATTCGCTGGCCGCCCAAGTGGTGGCGATCCTGGCGATCGTGGTGCTGTATGGGCGCAGCTGGGTGGCGGAGAAACGTCGGGTGCAGGTTTCCTGAAAAGGCATTCGCTGCGCTCATAATCGCGAGCAAGCTTTGCTCCCACACAAGCCTGCTCCCACAGCCAGCACTTACCTGTGGGAGCAAGGCTTGCCCGCGATGCTTTTCAATCTAGAGGAAACCACTCAATGCGCGTATGGATCGACGCCGACGCCTGTCCCAAGGCGGCGAAGGAACTGGTGGTCAAGTTCGCCTTGAAGCGCCGGTTCGAGGTGGTGCTGGTGGCTGGCCAACCGCAGATCAAGCCGGCCCTGGCCTGTGTGAAGTTGATCGTGGTGCCCAGCGGCCCTGACGCGGCGGACGATTACCTGGTGGAGCACGCCGTGCCGGGTGAGTTGGTGATCTGCAGCGATGTGCCCTTGGCCGACCGGTTGGTAAAGAGGGGCGTCGCCGCCCTGGACCCGCGGGGCAAGGAGTTCGACGCGCAAAACATGGGCGAGCGCCTGGCGGTGCGCAACCTGTTCACCGATTTGCGTGAGCAGGGGCATATGGGTGGCGGCCCGGCGGCGTACAGCGAGCGGGACAAGCAAGGGTTTGCCAATGCGCTGGATCGGATCCTGACTCGGTTGACTCGAGTTTCCTGACTCATGCCTCAATTCCCTTGTGGGAGCGGGCTTGCTCGCGAAGGCGTAGGTTCAGTTGGCTCATCGATGACTGACACACCGCATTCGCGAGCAAGCCCGCTCCCACAGGAAGGAAGTTCAGGAGCGGTTGCGGGGTCAGGCGTCGTTCTCGTGCGTCAATTCCAACACCCGGTCCACCAGCTTGTTGATGCCCGAAGCCGCTTCGCTGATGTTCTGCGCCAGCATGTAGGCCGGCGTGCTGACCAGTTTGCGCGCGCGGTCCTCGACGATGTCGGTCACCGCGCAGTCTTCGTGGGTGCCGCCCATTTTGCTCACGGCCGCCGCCGTATCCGGGTCGTTGCCGATGGTGCAGGTCACCCCCGGGCCATAGATTTTTGCTGCCAGGGCCGGGGAGATGCAGATCAGCCCCACCGGTTTACCGGCCTCGGCAAAGGCTTCGGTCAAGGCCAGGACTTCTGGCTGGACCGTGCAGCCGGCGCCCTCGACGGCAAAGTTGGAGAGGTTTTTCGCCGAGCCAAAGCCACCGGGTACGATCAGCGCATCGAAATCGTCGACGTTGGCGTCACGCAAATCCTTCACGTTGCCCCGGGCGATCCGCGCGGACTCCACCAACACGTTGCGGCTCTCGGGCATTTCCTCGCCTGTCAGGTGATTGATCACATGCAACTGGGCAATGTTGGGGGCGAAGCACTGGACCTGCGCCCCGCGCTGATCGAGGCGCAGCAAGGTGATCACGCTTTCGTGGATCTCGGCGCCGTCATACACGCCACAGCCGGAAAGGATCACTGCAATTTTTTTGCTCATGGGCTTTTTCTCCAGATTCATGGCGTTAAATGTCTACTAATTTGTCACTCGTTGCCATAGGGGGATCGGGCAGCTACACCTAACCTGCCGGTTATCTCCCTGCCTCGCCTGCCCGGGTTGCGTCATGAACTTCATCCTGTATGCCGTGCCGTTCTTCTTTGTGCTGATTGCCGTCGAGTTGTTGGCCGATCGCTGGCGGGGCGTGAGCCACTACCGCGTGGCAGACGCGATCAACAGCGTGAGCACCGGCGTGCTGTCGACCACCACCGGCCTGCTGACCAAAGGCGTGGGACTGGTGACCTATGCCTTTGCATTGAAGCACCTGGCCGTCATCGAGCTCCCTGCCGACCGGGCCTGGACCTGGGTGTTTGCCTTTGTGCTCTACGACTTCTGCTATTACTGGCTGCACCGCATGGGCCATGAGCGCAACATCCTCTGGGCCGCCCATTCGGTGCATCACCAGAGCGAGGACTACAACCTGTCCACCGCGTTGCGCCAGACCAGCACCGGCTTCCTGTTGAGCTGGGTCTTCTACGTCCCGCTCGCCGTATTGGGCGTGCCGTTGGTGGTCTTCGTCAGCGTTGCGGCGTTGAATCTGCTGTACCAGTTCTGGGTCCACACCCAGCACATTCCCAAGCTGGGCTGGCTGGAGTGGTGTTTCGTGACGCCGTCCAATCATCGTGCCCACCATGCACAGAACCCTCTCTACATGGATCGCAACTACGGCGGGGTGTTCATTATTTGGGACCGTCTGTTTGGCACCTTCCAGGAAGAAGACGATAACGAGCCGGTGATTTTTGGCGTGACCACGCCGCTGGCGAGCTGGAATCCGGTGTGGGCCAACCTGCAGTTCTATGCCCAGCTGTGGGCCGATGCGCGGCGAGCGGGGCGCTGGTGGGACAAGCTGCGAATCTGGTTCATGCCCACCGGTTGGCGTCCGGCGGATGTCGCGGCCCGGTACCCGCTGAACAAGCCGGACTTGAGCCAGTTCCGCAAATTCGAAGTGCCGCTGGACCCGCGCCAGCAGTGGTACGTGGGGCTGCAGTTCGGCGTCTACATTGCCTTGGGCAGTTATTTGATGAACCTTGAAGGCAGCCTGCCGGTCGCCGCCCTGGTGCTGGGTTGGGGCGCGGTGGCGTTCGGTCTGTTCGTGTTGGGCGTGGCCCTGGAGAATCGCCCGTGGGCGCTGAAGCTGGAGCTGTTGCGGCTGGCGTCGAACCTACCGCTGGTATGGCTGGCGCCCTTGGCCGGGTTGTGGCCGGCCAGCGCTGTGATGAGCCATGGGGCCTGGGTCGGGCTGCTCAGCTACAGCCTGCTCAGCGGCATCGGGCTGTACTGCTGCCGCAGCCGGTTTACTCGGTTGGCGTCGTAGGCTCGGCAGACTTGGCTTGTTCGAGTCGCTCGGCTTCGAGGACTTTCTTGGCCAGCCGCGCATTCTTGATGCGCCGGCGCAGCCACAGGACCAGGCCCAGCACCAGCAACGCGCCGAGCACCCACAGTTCGTATTTCTTGATGCTACCCAGCATGCCTTCCAGCACCGCGCCGAAGTGGTACGCGGCGGCGGCCAGGGCCGTGGCCCAGATTGCCGCGCCGATGCCGTTGAGCAGCAGGTAGCGGCCCGGCGGGTAGCCTGACAGGCCGATGGCCACCGGCATCACCGTGCGCAGGCCGTAGACGAAGCGGAAACTCAGGACCCAGATGTCCGGATGCCGGCGGATGTGCTCCAACGCGCGATCGCCCATCAACTGCCAGCGCGGCTTGCGCGCCAAGAGCTTGCGGCCGTGCTTGCGCCCCAGGAAATACCACAGCTGATCGCCCGCGTAGCTGCCGCAGAACGCCACGACGACCACCAGGTTGATGTCCATGTAGCCACGGAACGCCAGGAAGCCTGCGAGCACGAGGATGGTTTCGCCTTCGAAGAACGTGCCGATAAACAAGGCCAAGTAGCCGAAGTCATGCAGAAATTGTTGGAGCATTGTCTGGGTGCTGGCGAAATGAACGCGCAGCCTAACCCTTCGGACACATTCAGGAAAGTATCGAAATGTGTCTCGACGTGAACAATTCCTACAGAAGACAATGACTGCGACTACCGGTCGCGCTTTCGCACAACTGTCATGCGTTCGTCATAATGGCCGCTTATAACTGTCACGCTCGCCCGTCTGCGGGCTCAGGAGTCTGCCGTGAGCTTTACCCCCGCCAATCGTCTGTTCCCTGCTACCCGTCTGCGTCGCAACCGCCGTGATGAGTTCTCTCGTCGGCTGGTGCGTGAAAACGTGCTGACCACCGATGACCTGATCCTGCCGGTGTTCGTGTTGGACGGTGAGAACCGTCGCGAGGCGGTGGCGTCGATGCCCGGGGTGGAACGCCTGACCATCGACCTGCTGCTCGAAGAAGCCGCCCACTGGGTCGAGCTGGGCATTCCGGCGCTGGCCCTGTTCCCGGTTACGCCGCCGGCGCTCAAATCCCTGGACGCCGCCGAAGCCTGGAACCCGGAGGGCATTGCCCAACGTGCGACCCGCGCCCTGCGCGCGCGCTTCCCGGAGCTGGGGGTGATCACCGACGTGGCACTGGACCCGTTCACCACTCACGGGCAGGACGGTATCCTCGACGAAGAAGGCTACGTGCAGAACGACATTACTGTCGATGCGCTGGTCCGGCAGGCGTTGTCCCATGCCGAGGCCGGTGCCCAGGTGGTAGCGCCGTCGGACATGATGGACGGGCGCATCCAGGCGATCCGCGAAGCCCTCGAGGTCGCCGGTCACGTCAATGTGCGGATCATGGCCTACTCGGCCAAGTACGCCAGCGCCTATTACGGCCCGTTCCGCGATGCGGTCGGCTCGGCGCTGAACCTGGGCAAGGCCAACAAGGCCTCTTATCAGATGGACCCGGCCAACAGTCAGGAAGCCTTGCACGAAGTGGCGGCTGACTTGTCAGAAGGGGCAGACATGGTCATGGTCAAGCCTGGCATGCCCTACCTCGACATTCTTTGCCGGGTCAAAGACGAATTCAAAGTGCCGACCTTTGTTTATCAGGTCAGCGGCGAGTACGCCATGCACATGGCCGCGATCCAGAACGGTTGGTTGGGCGAAGGGGTGATCCTGGAGTCCTTGACCGCTTTCAAACGCGCAGGCGCTGATGGCATCCTGACTTACTTTGCCGTGCGCGCCGCCCAATTGTTACGAGAGCAGAAATAGCCTCCCAGGAACTTGCGATGAATACCGAAGGACTCACAGAAGTTGCCGTAAAAGACGCTCAACCCGTGGTCGAGCAAGTCGCCGAGACACCGCCGGAGCTGGAGCCCGCTCCCCCGGCTGTGGTCGAGCCCGCCCCGGCCCCGGCGATTGCCATTCCGAACCTGGATGACAGCAGCCTGTACATCCATCGCGAGCTGTCGCAACTGCAGTTCAACATCCGCGTGCTGGAGCAGGCGCTGGACGAGTCCTACCCGCTGCTGGAGCGGCTGAAGTTCCTGCTGATCTTTTCCAGCAACCTGGACGAGTTTTTCGAAATCCGTGTGGCCGGCCTGAAGAAGCAGATCACCTTCGCCCGTGAACAGGCCGGCGCCGATGGTCTGCAACCGCACCAGGCCTTGGCGCGCATCAGCGAACTGGTCCACGGTCATGTGGACCGGCAGTACGCGATCCTCAACGACATCCTGTTGCCGGAGCTGGAAAAACACCAGGTGCGCTTCATCCGCCGGCGCAACTGGAACACCAAGATCAAGACATGGGTGCGCCGCTATTTCCGTGACGAGATCGCACCGATCATCACGCCGATCGGCCTCGATCCGACGCACCCGTTCCCGCTGCTGGTCAACAAGAGCCTGAACTTCATCGTCGAGCTGGAAGGCATCGACGCCTTCGGTCGCGATTCCGGCCTGGCGATCATCCCGGCGCCGCGCCTGTTGCCGCGCATCATCCGTGTGCCGGAAGACGTCGGCGGCCCCGGGGACAATTATGTGTTCCTGTCGTCGATGATCCACGCCCACGCCGATGACCTGTTCCAGGGCATGAAAGTGAAGGGTTGCTACCAGTTCCGCCTGACCCGTAACGCCGACCTGTCGGTGGACACCGAGGACGTCGAAGACCTGGCCCGCGCCCTGCGCGGCGAGCTGTTCTCCCGTCGCTACGGCGATGCGGTGCGCCTGGAGGTGGCCGACACCTGCCCCAAACACCTGTCCGACTACCTGCTCAAGCAGTTCAACCTGCACGAGACCGAGCTGTACCAGGTCAACGGCCCGGTCAACCTGACCCGACTGTTCAGCATCACCGGCCTGGACAGCCACCCGGAACTGCAATACCTGCCGTTCACGCCGCAGATCCCGAAACTGCTGCAAAACAGCGAGAACATTTTCAGCGTGATCAGCAAGCAGGACATCCTCCTGTTGCACCCGTTCGAGTCGTTCACGCCGGTGGTCGACCTGCTGCGCCAGGCCGCCAAGGACCCGCACGTCCTGGCGGTGCGCCAGACCCTGTATCGCAGCGGCGCCAACTCGGAAATCGTCGATGCCCTGGTGGACGCCGCGCGAAACGGCAAGGAAGTCACGGCCGTGATCGAATTGCGCGCCCGCTTCGACGAGGAATCCAACCTGCAACTGGCCAGCCGCCTGCAAGCGGCCGGCGCGGTGGTGATCTACGGCGTGGTCGGCTTCAAGACCCACGCCAAGATGATGCTCATCCTACGCCGTGAAGCCGGTGAGATCGTGCGTTACGCCCACTTGGGCACCGGCAACTACCATGCCGCCAACGCCCGCCTGTACACCGACTACAGCCTGCTGACCTCCGACGATGCCTTGTGCGAAGACGTCGGCAAGTTGTTCAGCCAGTTGATCGGCATGGGCAAGACCCTGCGCATGAAGAAACTGCTGCATGCGCCGTTCACCCTGAAAAAGGGCATGCTCGACATGATCGCCCGGGAGACGCAGTTCGCCCTGGACGGCAAGCCGGCCCACATCATTGCCAAGTTCAACTCGCTGACCGATCCGAAGATCATCCGTGCGTTGTACAAGGCCAGCCAGTCGGGCGTGCGCATCGACCTGGTGGTGCGGGGCATGTGCTGCCTGCGGCCGGGCATTCCGGGGGTGTCCCACAATATCCACGTGCGCTCGATCATCGGGCGGTTCCTGGAACACACGCGGGTGTTCTACTTCCTCAACGGCGGTGAGGAGCAGATGTTCCTGTCCAGCGCCGACTGGATGGAGCGCAACCTCGACAAGCGGGTCGAGACCTGCTTCCCGGTGGAAGGCAAGAAGCTGATCCTGCGGGTCAAGAAGGAGCTGGAAAGCTACCTGACCGACAACACCCACAGCTGGAGCCTGCAGTCGGATGGCCGTTACATCCGCAACACGCCGACCGGCAACCAGAACCCGCGCAGCGCCCAGGCGACCTTGTTGGAGCGCTTGAGCAGCCCGGTGCTGGCGGTTCGTTAAAACTCGAAGGTCTGGGGGGCAGGCTTAGCTTTTGTGGCGAGGGAGCTTGCTCCCGCTGGGCCGGTCCGACGCTTCGGGCGCAGCAGCCCCAACTCTTGGGAGGGCTTCGCCCTCCAGCGGGAGCAAGCTCCCTCGCCACAATGGATTGCAGTTGGGCCACTAGGGACTCCAGCAAGCAATCAGTGGATGTTCAACACAATCCCGACCCGCGTCAGCCATTCCGCTTCCTGGGCGAAATCGGCCTGGGTCAGTTGGTTCTCTTCCAGCCAGCCGTCGGGAAACATCACGTCCAACTGATCGCCGTCGGCATGCAGGGCCACTTGCGGCATTTCCTGGGTGCCACGGATGTGGTGGAACAGGATCGCAAAACGCAGCAGCACGCACAGGCGAATCAGCTTGATGCCGTCGTCGCCGAACTCGGCGAATTTATCCTTGGGAATGTTGCGCCGATGGCCGCGTACCAATAGCGCGAGCATCTGCTGGTCTTCCCGGGAGAAACCCGCCAGGTCCGAGTGCTCGATCAGGTAGGCGCCGTGCTTGTGGTAGTGATAGTGGGCGATGTCCAGGCCCACTTCATGGACCTTGGCGGCCCAGCCCAGCAACTCACGCCAGACCCCGTCGTTAAGGTCCCAATCGTCGGCGACCTGGTCGAAGGCATGTAGCGCCTTGCGCTCGACCCGTACGGCTTGTTCCAGGTCGACGTGATAACGCTCCATGAGCGAGCCCAGGGTGCGTTCACGCACGTCTTCGTGATGATGCCGTCCCAGCAGGTCGTAAAGCACGCCTTCGCGCAGGGCGCCCTCGCAGTGGTCCATGCGTTGCAATTCGAGGGCGTCGAAAATCGCTTCGAGGATCGCCAGGCCCGCCGGGAAAATCGCCCGGCGGTCGGGCTTGATGCCTTCGAAATCGATCTTGTCCGCCTCACCGAGCTTGAACACCCTGCGCTTGAGCCAGGCCAGGCCCTCGGCGTTGACTTCGCCAGTGCCGTGGCCACCCGCCTTGAGCGCCAGGCCGATGGCCCGGATGGTCCCCGAGGAGCCGATGGCTTCGTCCCAGGTCAGGCGATGCAGGGCGTGTTCGATGCTCATGATTTCCAGGCGCGCCGCCGTATAGGCCTGGGCATAGCGGGCCGGGGTGATCTTGCCGTCGCGGAAATAACGCTGGGTGTAGCTGACGCAGCCCATCTGCAGGCTTTCGCGCAGCAGCGGCTCGAAGCGCTGGCCGATGATGAACTCGGTACTGCCCCCACCGATGTCCGCCACCAGGCGCTTGCCCGGGGTGTCGGCCAAAGTATGGGAAACGCCCAGGTAGATCAGGCGGGCTTCTTCACGGCCGGAGATGACTTCCACCGGATGGCCGAGGATGGCTTCGGCGCGGCGGATGAACTCGCCACGGTTGCGCGCTTCGCGCAGGGCGTTGGTGCCGACGATCCGCACCGCGCCCAGGGGCATGCCGTTGATCAGTTGGGCGAACCGCTTGAGGCAATCGAGCCCGCGCTGGATGGATTCTTCGCTCAGTTGGCGTTCTTCATCGATGCCGGCGGCCAGTTGGACCTTCTCGCCGAGCCGCTCAAGGATGCGGATTTCTCCGTTCTGGGCCTTGGCGACGACCATGTGGAAGCTGTTGGAGCCCAGGTCGATGGCAGCGATCAGGGACAGATTCTTGGCTTGGGTATTCGGCATGGTTGAAGGATCTCGGTCGATAACCCAGCCATCGTGCCACGATCGACCGCCGCCGCCAACGGATGCCCGTGAGGTTCGGTCGCTCGCAGGCTTTTTTTGCGGGGAACAGTAAAGATATAACTTAGTGTGAAACTTCTGTAAGAGGCATCTGTTGCTATATAGTTCGAAGCCATTTCCTACAATGATAGGTGATCTTTCTGGCTTATTTTTAAGGGAACTTAACCGAGACTTCCGTTCGGCAATTTCGCCGTGCTGTTAGTTGTTGCGACTGCTTCAGGTTCAGGAAGAAGGTTGTCTGCTGAGTTGGGCTGCTGGGATAAGGAATTCCCGGGCGTTGCATGAACGGCATCCCATTGATGCTAGTTGAGGAATCAAGAAATGAAAAAAATATTTGGATTGGCGGCAGTCAGTGTTCTCGCTCTGGCCTGCGCCAATGTTCAGGCTGCTGATTTGCATGTGGCGGGCAGTATTGTGCCTGGCAGTTGCTCGCTGAATATTCCTACGTTGGAGGTGGATTTAGGACGGATCACCCCGACTGAGTTGAGCCCTATTGATTACACCAGGCTGGGGGCGCGCAATACCGCTTTCAACATTACCTGTGATGGCCCTACGCTTGTTGGTTTGACCGCCTCGGATAACCGGGCGGCCAGCAGGAAACATGAGGCTATGGAGGTTGTAGACCTTGAGCTTGCCGCGCCACTGAATAGTTTCGGCTTGGGTACGAATGCTAATGGCGACAAGATTGGCGCCTACGCTTTGTTTATCCGTAACTCCTCGATGGACGGGGGCACCAGTTCCCGCACCATTCTGAGTGGTAATGATGGAGCCAGCTGGTTTGGCGCCAAGGATTTCATGCGCAGTCTTCCACAGTACACCCTCTCGTGGGCTGCTACCGGGGACACGAGCCCATACATGCTGACAACGCTTTCTGGCGAGCTGGAAATCGAAGCCGTGATCAACAACACCACCGAGCTGGCGGTGCGAGACGATGTTCAAATCGATGGCAGTGCAACGCTGGAGTTGAAATACATCTGACGTCCATGCCGACCCCGCTTACGGGGTCGGTATTTTATTGAGCATTATTATTGGCTCTGTACCGCTGGCTGACATGGGTGGCGAACAAATATCACGTGTCAGGCAGCGGTTGTTTTCGAGTTTGAGTGTTCAAATTATATATATCGCTCCATGAATTTTTATTCGTGGCGGGAGAGTGTGTCTTGAATTTTTTATTGAAACTTAAGTGTTTCCTGTGTGCGTCTCTGTGCCTGAATTTTATATTCTGCGGCGCGGCAATGGCCGCTGGCGTGCAGCCAGAAACCACGGTGGTCATTTATTACGAGGAAAATGGCGAAGCCACCATCAATCTCAAGAACACCGACGCCGGCCCGACGCTGCTTCATTCAAAAGTTGAACACATACCGGAAGATGGCGAATTGTCCGTCATCGTGACGCCGCCAATCATGCGGGTCGATGCGGGCGAAACGCAGTTGATTCGTTTGATCGGAGTATTCAAGGAGCCGCTCAAGACCCAGCGGCTCAAGCGTGTCACGTTCGAGGGTATTCCGCAGAAGCCATCCAACGGCGGTGCCACGGTGGGCATCAACGTCCGGCACAACTTGCCGCTGATCATTCATCCCAAGGGCCTGGCTCGGCATTCGGCGCCCTGGGAGCTGTTGAAATGGAAAGTTGACGGGGAAAACCTGGCGGTGCAGAACGACAGCCCTTACGTGGTGCGGTTGTCTGACCGGGTACAGCTGAACCCCCCGAACGCCTCGGTTGCCTTGCCTCGCACCTATATCCTGCCGGGCGAAACCCTGACGGCGCCATTCAAGGAGGCCGGCGCCACGGTGACCTCGGTGACGATCCAGCCCGCGACAGTATATGGGTTTGCCATCGGCAACTTCGACGCGCCGGTCGTGAGCCAATGATAACGGTCACGCAGGTCGCGCCATGTTCTAGGGTGCGCAACGGCGACCGTCGATTCGTTTGCGGATGGACCGGTAAAAAAAACCGCTGGGCGCACAAGCTGATGTTGTCCGCGCTGATCGGGTGCGGAACCGGTGGCCCGGTGCTCGCCCAAGGGCCTGGCAAGGCCAGCGAGACACTCGCGCAGTTCGACGCATCGATTCTCTCTTCCCGTGGGCTCGACCCTGGTGTGTCGGATTATTTTCGTTACGCGCCGCGTTTTCATGAGGGCACGCAGGTGGTGAATCTGCGGGTCAACGGCAATCAGCTTGGGTTGTCCGAGGCGCGATTCAATCGCGAGGGCGAGTTGTGTTTCACCCAGGCTCTTCTGGAAAAAGCTGGTTTGCGCGTCCCGGCCGCCACCGTCGACCAGGGAGAATGGAGCGAACCGGCGTGCCATGACTTTCTTGCCCAATATCCCAATACCGTCGTGAATCTACGCCCCAATCGCGAGGAGGTGGAACTGGTGGTCTCGAGCGAGGCGTTCCGCGCGCCGGAGTTGGATGAGGGAATGTTTTCCCGAGGCGGCTTGGCAGGTCTGCTCAATTACGATGTGCTGGGCCTGGAAAGCCAATCGCGATCAGGCGGTTCAAGCCGTTATTTTTCCCTGGCCACCGAAGCCGGCGTCAATCTGGGGGACTGGATTGTGCGCAGTCGCCAGCTCTACACATCGGTCAATGGGGTGCAACGCAGCGAGCATCTGTACGCCTATGCCCAGCGCGACGTACTGCCCTGGCAATCCACGTTCCAGGTGGGACAGCTCTCCAGTAACAGCCCGGTGTTCGGCGGCGTCCAGTTTTCCGGCCTGCAGTTTTTCCCCGACGGCGTAAAGCGTAGCGCGGGCGCCAATGGTGCAGTGGTGGAGGGGTTGGCTTTGAGCCAGTCCCGTGTGGAGGTTCGTCAGTCCGGTGCGTTGATCTACACCACGCTGGTTCCAGAGGGGCCATTCACCCTCAGCAATCTGCCCTTGCTCAACGGCACCAGCGATCTTGAAGTGAGCGTGATAGAGGAGAGTGGCGCAGAGCAGCGTTTTATTGTGCCGTCGGCGTCCTTCCGGGGCACGGCGCCTGCTCAGTCGGGCTATTACGTTTCCCTCGGCCAGGTGCGTGGGCCAAGCGAGAGCGAGGGGGAGCAACCTTTGCTGGCGATGGGGAGCGCAACCTGGGGCCTGGGGAAAAGCTCGGCGCTCAGTGCCGGCCTGGTGGGGACGTCGGATTATCAAGCGACGGGACTTGGGCTCGATACTCGACCTGTAGCGAACCTCGCGGTGGGCGCGCGCGGCAATGTTTCCCACGACAAGGCCAGCGGTGAATCCGGCGCGCGCAGAAGCCTTTCGTTGGGCACAGCGGTGGCCGACAGCGTTGACCTGACGCTCAGTGCCACCCGGCAAACGCCGGGTTACCGCGAAGTGTCAGAGATCCGCTACGGCGACAGGCAATCCGAACGGGATGATTTCCTGGGGTCGCGTTTCAAGAACCAATACACGGCCGGACTCAGTTGGTTCGACCCGGCGCTGGGTGGTTTCTCGGTGGGTTATTCGCAATCGTCGCAGTTCGACGACCAGAAATACGCCCACTGGCATGGCTCCTGGAGCAAGTCGTTCAAGCACGCGAGCGTGAGTGCCTATGTGGACTCGGCCGTGGGGGCCTCGAGCTCATCCAATGACGGCGTGTCGGTACGCCTGCAAGTCAGCGTACCGCTGGGCAAGGACCGGCGTGTTCGTTCCTCCCTCAGGCATCAGGGAAGCCGCTCCACCCTGACGGCTGCCTACACCGAGCGCGTCAACGAATACCTCAATTACGAGGTCGGCGCCGAACAGGGACTGAACCACCCGCAATCGCTGACGCGGGGCACTGTCAACGCCACGCCGCGCTATGCGCAGGTCGGGCTTGCGGCCAGCCAGGACCGCTTTAACACCAATTACAATGGCTACCTCAAAGGCGGCATCGTGGCCCATGAACAAGGGGTGACCTTTTCCCCTTACCGGGTCCAGGAAACGTTTGGTGTCGTTTCCCTCGAAGGTGTTCCGGGGGCCAGGATCAGCACGCCGCAGGGGCCGGTATGGACGGACGCCAAGGGGCGGGCGGTCATCGCCAGTTTGCCCGCCTACAACAACAGTCGCCTGGAAGTGGACACTCGATCATTGCCCAAGCGCGTGGATATCCAGAACGGCACCAAGATCCTGAGCGCTGGTCGTGGCTCGTTCAATGCCGTGGATTTCTCGGTGGTCAACGTACGCAGGGTGTTGCTGCATGCCCGGGATGAGGGCGGGCAGGCACTCCCGCACGGTGTCTCGGTACTGGCCGACAATGACGACTTCCTCACCAGCGTGGCGGGTGACGGCATGATTTTCATTGGCGATATCGGCGGGCAGCAGGCGCTGAAAGTAGCGCTGTCCAGCTCCAGGACCTGCCAGCTTCAATTCGATCTGACGGAAGACAATGATGAAGATCTCCCTTATGAAACCGCTTCTGCGGTATGCCTTGACCTTCAGCCAAATGAGGCCTTGGCGACTGCCGAGGAGCCTGAGCTGCCTGAGTTGCTTGATGGCGATGCTGATGCTGACGAGCCCAGCGAAGGCTGAGCAATGCAGCGTGTCGCTGAGCCAGGATCGGGTCGATTACGGCCGCCTGCACCGGGGCGAACTGCTGGTTGAACAGCCGGGCAGGACAGAACTGGCGCTGGGCAAGCGAACCTTGAACCTGAGCGTGGTCTGCCCCCAGCCTACCGCGATGGCTTTGCGCTTCGACGCCCCTGGGGTCGGCGCCGAAGCCTTCAGCCTTGGGCTGCAGGGCAGTTTCACGCTGAGTCTCAGACAGCCTCGCGTCGATGGGCAGGCTGTCGAATTGTTCCAGGGGCGTGCGCGCTCCCTGGAGCAGGCCAGCCGCTTGTTGCCTGGCCAGACATTGGTTGCCAGGCAGGGCGGTGCGCCTGTCCTGGGGCGCATGTTTTCCGCGCAAGTGGAGGTCGACACCTACTTGCCGGCGAACGCGACCCGGGTTCGCGAGGAGGTGTCGATCGAGGGTCGCGGGCGCTTCGAGCTGGTATCCGCCAACTGAAAATCACGCCACCGATTCGACAGTCCCGATAAAATTCGCCAGTTCCGCAGTCTGCGGATTGGCGAACAACACCTTGGGATCGCCCACCTCATGCACCTTGCCCTGGTGCATGAACACCAGTTTGTCGCCGACTTCCCGGGCAAAACGCATTTCATGGGTGACCATGATCAGCGTCATGCCTTCCTTGGCCAGTTGTCGCACCACGCTGAGCACTTCGTTGACCAGTTCCGGGTCCAGGGCCGAAGTGATTTCGTCGCACAGCAGCACTTTCGGCGACATCGCCAGGGCGCGGGCAATCGCCACCCGTTGCTGTTGGCCGCCGGACAAGCGGTCGGGGAACGCATCGAATTTCTCGCCCAGCCCGACCCGTTCCAGCATCTGCCGCGCCAGCTCGGCCGCCTTGGCCTTGGGCACTTTTTGCACAACTTGCGGCGCGAGCATGACGTTCTCGCCGACGGTCAGGTGCGGGAACAGGTTGAACTGCTGAAACACCATCCCGACTTTCTGGCGCAGGCTGCGCAGGTCGGCGCGGGCCGCATCGAGGTATTCGCCGTCGACTTCGATCACGCCATCGTTGATCGACTCCAGGCCATTGAGGGTGCGCAGCAAGGTGGATTTGCCCGAGCCGCTGCGGCCGATGATCGCCACCACCTGGCCTTCCTCGACACTCAGGTCGATGCCTTTGAGCACGTGATGATCGCCGTAGTATTTATGCAGGGCGGTAATTCTAAGCAGAGGCATGCAGTCTCCTTTCCAGGTAGCGCGCACTGAGGGACAAGGGGTAGCAGAGCAGGAAGTAACCGAGGGCGACCAGGCCATAGACCATGAACGGCTCGAACGTGGCATTGGCAAGCATGCCGCCGGTCTTGGTCAGTTCGGTAAAGCCGATGATCGACGTGACAGCCGTACCTTTGACCACCTGCACGGAGAAGCCCACGGTCGGCGCCACGGCGATGCGCAGGGCCTGGGGCAGGATCACGTAGCGCAACTGTTCGAGCGGGTTGAGGGCCAGGCTTGCGGAGGCTTCCCACTGGCCATCGGAAATCGAGTCGACACAACCGCGCCAGATCTCCGCCAGGTAGGCGCTGGTAAACAGCGTCAGGGCAATCGCCGCCGCCATCCACGGTGAAATCTCCACCCCGGCCAGGGCCACGCCGAAGAACACCAGGAACAGTTGCATCAACAGCGGTGTGCCTTGGAACAGCTCGATGTAGGTACGGGCGACGTTGCGGGGCAGGGCGCGCTTGGAGATGCGCAGCACCATGATCAGCAAACCGATCACGCCACCGCCGATAAACGCCACCAGCGACAGCGCCAGGGTCCATTGCAGCCCGGTGAGCAGGTTGCGCACCACGTCCCAGAAAGTGAAATCGCTCATTGGCTGCTCCTGGCAATGTAGCGACGCCCGACCCAATTGAGGAACTGGCGGATCAACAGCGCCATGCACAAATAGATCAGCGTGGTCAGCGCGTACGTTTCGAACGCGCGGAAGTTGCGCGACTGGATGAAGTTGGCGGCAAAGCTCAACTCTTCGGTGGCGATCTGCGAACAGACCGCCGAGCCGAGCATCACGATGATGATCTGGCTGCTCAAGGCCGGCCAGACCTTGCCCAGTGCCGGCAACAGCACCACATGACGGAACGCCTCGAAGCGGCTCATTGCCAGGGCCGCGGCGGCTTCCAATTGCCCCCGTGGGATCGCCTGGATGCCGGCACGGATGATCTCGGTGGAGTAGGCGCCAAGGTTGATCACCATCGCCAATACCGCAGCCTGCCATTCAGAAATCTGCAGGCCCAGGGACGGCAAGCCGAAGAAGATGAAAAACAGCTGCACCAGGAACGGCGTGTTGCGGATCAACTCCACGTACACGCCGAAGATCGCCGCGAACGGGCGAATGTTCCACGCCCGCACCACGGCCCCGACGATGCCCAGGCTGACCCCGAGCAACGTGCCGATGGCCGTCAGTTCCAGGGTGAACAGCGCACCGCGCAACAGCAGCTCGGTGTTTTGCACCACCGGTAGAAAATCGAACTGATAAGCCATGCTCAGCCTCTCAAGCGACGGTCAGAGATCGGCCGGCAGCGGCTGCTTGAGCCAGGTCTGGGAGTTTTTCTCCAGGCTGCCATCGGTCTTGGCGGTGGCGAGGATCTGGTTGACCTTGTCCAAAAGCGCCGGCTCGTTCTTATTTACGCCCACGTAAACCGGCGAGTCCTTGAGTTTTACCTTCAGCGCCGGAACACGCTTGGGGTTGCGTTCGCTGATGGCGACCATCACCACATTGCCGCTGGCGATCAAGTCGACCTGGCCGGCCAGGTAGGCGGCGATGGTCGAGTTGTTGTCTTCGAAGCGCTTGATGGTGGCGCCTTCGGGGGCGACTTTGGTCAGCTCGATGTCTTCGATGGCGCCACGGGTGACGCTGATGGTCTTGCCCTTGAGGTCGTCCAGGCCATTGATGGCGGCATCAGGCGGGCCGAACACGGCCAGGTAGAACGGCGCATAGGCGCTGGAAAAGTCGATGACTTTTTCCCGCTCCGGGTTCTTACCCAGGCTGGAAATCACCAGGTCGACCTTGCCGGTGGTCAGGAACGGGATGCGGTTGGTGCTGTTGACGGGGGTCAGTTCAAGCTTGACCTTGAGCTGGTCGGCCAGCAGTTTCGCGGTGTCGATGTCCAGGCCGCGCGGCTTCATGTCCGGGCCGACCGAACCGAAGGGCGGGAAGTCCTGGGGCACGGCGACCTTGAGGGTGCCACGCTTGACCACGTCTTCCAGGCCATCGGCGTGGGCAGGCAGCTGACAAAGCATCAGGCTGGCGAACAGGGCTGTGAGCAGGGCGCTGCAACGCTGAATCATGGCGAATCTCCGCAATCGGTGATGTGATTTCTGCGTTCGGACAGAGCACAGGCCATGCCAAGCCGGCTCTTCATCGGTCAAAGCCACGGTTTTGCTGGTGGGAGGCGGTCTTACTGGTCTGAACAGTTGCGCCGCGTTTCGCACCTTTATCGGGCGTCGGCATTTGCCGCCGAACCCTGCTGGGGCACGACTTGCCGGGCGCGACGAATAGCTTTACAACTAGCCGCTCACTGGCCCGGTTCGTCTGAAAAATCATGAATTCCATCGCTCGTGCCGTTCCTGAAGTGGCGCTGCAAGCCATCCGCAAACTGATCGTCGATGAAGGCTTCGGCCCCGGCGATGCGCTGCCGTCGCAACGGGACCTGGCGCTGCAACTGGGGGTGAGCCGGGCGTCGTTGCGCGAAGCGCTGTCGTCCCTGAGTGCCTTGGGCATGATCAGCGTGCAGCCGGGCAAGGGCGTGTTCGTGCAGGCACCGGTAGAGGCTCCACGCAGCGAGTCCGCGCCGGGGTGGCCGTTCGCGGCCCAGGCTTCGCCGGTGGACATCTTCCAGTTGCGCTACGCCCTGGAGGGTTTCGCGGCGGGGTTGGCGGCGGTGACGCTCAGCGCCGATGAGCTCGACCGGTTGCAAGACAATGTCGAAGCCATGCGCCGGGAATTGAAGGTCGGGGATTTCGACGCCGCCGCGCGGCTGGATTTCGAATTCCATCGGCGAATCCTGCTGGCCAGCGGCAACCAGGCGATGCTGAGCATCCTCACCGCCAGCGCCGACATCTTCCTGGAGAGCCAGAAACTACCGTTCATCCGGGCGGAGCGGGCGATGGAAACCTGGCAGGAGCATCGCAAGATCCTGCGCGCCCTGGCCCGTCGGGCGTCAGGCGCCGCGCAAAAAGCCATGCAGGAACATGTACGTAACGCTGCGCTGCGTACCGGCATTTCCTTTGTCGCTCCCGTAGCTTCTTGAACCGGGCCATACTCAAATACATCGTGCGCCATAGCGAGACTCAATCAACTGCGGCTTCCTGAACCCGGGAAGGGCCGCTATGATGGGCCACGTTTTTTTGCTGATGACCCCGGAGATTTCCATGAGCAGCGATCTGATCAAACACGTTAGCGACGCTAGCTTCGAAGCTGACGTTCTCAAGGCCGAAGGCGCGGTACTGGTCGACTATTGGGCTGAGTGGTGCGGTCCTTGCAAAATGATCGCTCCGGTCCTGGACGAGATTGCCGAGACCTACAAGGGCAAGCTGACCGTTGCCAAGCTGAACATCGACGAAAACCAGGAGACGCCGGCCAAGCACGGCGTGCGTGGTATCCCGACCCTGATGCTGTTCAAGAACGGCAACGTCGAAGCCACCAAGGTCGGTGCGCTGTCGAAGTCGCAACTGGCTGCTTTCCTCGACGCTAACATCTAAGCGCCGAATGCCACTGGAAAAGCCCCGCAAATCGCGGGGCTTTTTCGTTATTCGGGGCTAGACGCTTGCAAACCCAGGTGGTACATTCGGCCCCGCACTGGTTTCTCCATTGCCCCCTGCAAGCCGTCGCCGACGCTCTCCTTTCGAATAAGTACGCGATCCTGTCGCCTTCTCCGCGGCGCGGCCTCATTAAGCCAAAAGCTTAATTTCCCCCCTCCATAAATGATTACGTCATTCCTATATGAATCTGACTGAACTCAAGCAAAAGCCGATTACCGAACTGCTCGAATTGGCCGAACAGATGGGCATAGAAAATATGGCCCGTTCGCGCAAGCAGGACGTGATTTTCTCCCTGCTCAAGAAGCACGCGAAAAGCGGCGAGGAAATCTCCGGTGATGGCGTGCTGGAGATTCTCCAGGACGGCTTCGGCTTCCTTCGCTCCGCAGACGCTTCCTATCTCGCCGGCCCAGACGATATCTACGTCTCGCCGAGCCAGATCCGTCGCTTCAACTTGCGCACCGGTGACACCATCGTCGGCAAGATCCGCCCTCCGAAGGAAGGCGAGCGTTATTTCGCCCTGCTCAAGGTCGACACGATCAACTTCGATCGTCCGGAAAACGCGAAGAACAAGATTCTCTTCGAGAACCTGACCCCGCTGTTCCCGACCGTGCGCATGAAGATGGAAGCCGGCAACGGCTCCACCGAAGACCTCACCGGTCGTGTCATCGACCTGTGCGCACCCATCGGCAAAGGCCAGCGCGGCCTGATCGTGGCGCCGCCGAAAGCGGGCAAGACGATCATGCTGCAGAACATCGCGGCCAACATCGCCCGTAACAACCCTGAAGTTCACCTGATCGTGTTGCTGATCGACGAACGTCCGGAAGAAGTGACCGAGATGCAGCGCACCGTGCGCGGCGAAGTGGTCGCCTCGACGTTCGACGAGCCGCCAACCCGTCACGTGCAGGTTGCCGAAATGGTGATCGAGAAGGCCAAGCGCCTGGTCGAGCACAAGAAGGACGTGGTGATCCTGCTGGACTCCATCACCCGTCTGGCCCGCGCCTACAACACCGTGATCCCGAGCTCCGGCAAGGTGCTGACCGGTGGTGTCGATGCCCACGCGCTGGAAAAACCGAAGCGTTTCTTCGGCGCCGCGCGGAACATCGAGGAAGGCGGTTCGCTGACCATCATCGCCACCGCACTGGTTGAAACCGGTTCGAAGATGGACGAAGTGATCTACGAGGAATTCAAGGGCACCGGCAACATGGAGCTGCCCCTGGACCGTCGTATCGCCGAGAAGCGTGTGTTCCCGGCGATCAACATCAACCGTTCCGGTACCCGTCGCGAAGAATTGCTGACCGCCGATGACGAGTTGCAGCGCATGTGGATCCTGCGCAAGCTGCTGCATCCGATGGATGAAGTCGCTGCCATCGAGTTCCTGGTCGACAAGCTGAAGACGACCAAGACCAACGATGAGTTCTTCCTGTCGATGAAACGCAAGTAAATCGTCAGGACAGGCCAGCAAGAGCCGGGGAAACCCGGCTTTTTGCTATCTGTGCATTCACTATTCTGGACGGGCGGCGTTAAACTCGGGCCCCCGAACGCCACGGCCACCATGAGGCTTTTGCATGCAGTATCGCGACTTGCGCGACTTTATCAGCGGGCTGGAACAGCGCGGCGAACTCAAGCGCATCCAGGTGCCGGTGTCTCCCGTCCTGGAAATGACCGAGGTCTGCGACCGCACCCTGCGCGCAAAAGGCCCGGCGTTGTTGTTCGAAAATCCGACGGGTTATGACATCCCGGTGCTGGGCAACCTGTTCGGCACACCGGAGCGCGTGGCCCTGGGCATGGGGGCCGAAGCCGTCAGCGAACTGCGCGAGATCGGCAAGCTGCTGGCGTTCCTCAAGGAGCCCGAGCCGCCCAAAGGCCTGAAGGACGCCTGGTCGAAGCTGCCGATTTTCCGCAAGATCATTTCCATGGCGCCGAAAGTCGTCAAGGACGCGATCTGCCAGGAAGTGGTGATCGAGGGTGACGATGTCGATTTGGCTATGCTGCCGGTACAGACCTGCTGGCCGGGCGACGTCGGCCCGCTGATCACCTGGGGCCTTACCGTTACCAAAGGCCCGAACAAGGACCGCCAGAACCTGGGCATCTACCGTCAGCAGGTGATCGGCCGCAACAAGGTCATCATGCGCTGGCTGAGCCATCGGGGTGGTGCGCTGGACTACCGTGAGTGGTGTGAAAAACACCCCGGCCAGCCCTTCCCGGTGTCGGTGGCCCTGGGCGCGGACCCGGCGACTATCCTCGGCGCTGTCACGCCCGTGCCCGACAGCCTTTCCGAATATGCCTTCGCCGGCCTGCTGCGGGGCAACCGCACCGAGCTGGTGAAATGCCGTGGCAACGACCTGCAGGTGCCGGCCACCGCCGAGATCATCCTTGAGGGGGTGATCCATCCTGGCGAAATGGCCGACGAAGGACCGTACGGCGACCACACCGGTTACTACAACGAAGTCGACAGCTTCCCTGTGTTTACTGTCGAGCGCATCACCCATCGGATCAAGCCGATCTATCACAGCACCTACACCGGTCGTCCGCCTGACGAACCGGCGATTCTCGGCGTGGCGCTGAACGAAGTGTTCGTGCCTATCCTGCAAAAGCAGTTTCCGGAAATCACCGATTTCTATTTGCCGCCGGAAGGCTGTTCGTATCGCATGGCCGTGGTGACCATGAAGAAGTCGTATCCGGGGCACGCCAAGCGGGTGATGCTCGGCGTCTGGTCGTTTTTGCGACAGTTCATGTACACCAAGTTCGTTATCGTCACCGACGACGATATCAATGCACGGGACTGGAACGACGTGATCTGGGCCATCACCACGCGCATGGACCCCAAGCGCGACACGGTGATGATCGAGAATACGCCGATCGACTACCTCGACTTCGCCTCGCCGGTGTCTGGCCTGGGGTCGAAGATGGGGCTCGATGCCACGCATAAATGGCCCGGTGAAACCACCCGTGAGTGGGGCCGGGTTATCGTCAAGGATGAAGCCGTTACCCAACGGATCGATGCCATCTGGAATCAGTTAGGAATAGATTGATGCGTGTGACCTTGCAGCCTTCCGGCGCGGTGCTGGAGATACAGCCGGCGGAGCGGATTCTCGATGGCGCGCGGCGCCTGGGCTATGAATGCCCGCAAAGCTGCCGCAACGGCAACTGCCACGTCTGTGGCGCGTTGCTGGTGGAGGGCCGTGTGCAACAGGCGGGCGAGGTGCGCGATCACGGTGAGATCTTCACCTGTATCGCCGAGCCGCTGGAGGACTGCGTGGTGCTGTGGGACGGCGTGCTGTCGCCGGGTGAGTTGCCGGTACGCAACCTGGCGTGCCAGGTCATCGAGTGCGCCGACGTAGGCGGTGATGTCTGGCGAGTGCGCCTGCGTGCGCCGGCGGGCAAGCCACCGCGCTATCACGCCGGGCAGTACCTGATGATCGAGCGGGAAAACGGCGAGAAATCGGCTTTTTCCCTGGCCTCGGCGCCGCATTCCGGGCGCGAGCTGCAATTGCACGTATTGGTGCGCGAAAGCAGTGCACAGGCGCTGCTGGAGCAACTGCGACGCAACCCCAGCGTGCGCGTCGAAATGCCGTTTGGCGACACGCATTTGTCCGAGCTACCGGAAGGCCCATTGGTGCTGATCGCCGCTGGAACCGGCATGGCGCAGATGCACAGCTTGATCGAGCACTGCCGCG
The DNA here is from genome assembly GCF_014268705.1 of Pseudomonas sp. SWRI179. Taxonomy (NCBI): domain Bacteria; kingdom Pseudomonadati; phylum Pseudomonadota; class Gammaproteobacteria; order Pseudomonadales; family Pseudomonadaceae; genus Pseudomonas; species Pseudomonas sp. SWRI179. The sequence goes on from NZ_JABWRA010000032.1 coordinate 52,520, forward strand.
CGGCGGGCTTCAAGCACCCGGTGCACCTGTATTGGGGCGTGCGGCGGCCGGACGATTTCTATGAAATCGAGCATTGGGACGAATGGAAAAAACTGCCGAACCTGTTCCTGCATAAAGTCGTCAGCGACTTGTGTGGCTGGGAAGGGCGCTGCGGGATGCTCCATGAAGCGGTGTGCGAGGACATCAGTGACCTTTCTGGTGTGCACGTCTATGCCAGCGGTTCGCCGGCCATGATCTATGCCACGCTCGATGCCCTGGTGGAAGCCGGCATGGATGCTCATCAGATGCGTGCGGATGTGTTTGCGTATGCGCCGCGCGCCTGAGCCGCATTCATCCTCCCAGGCTTAGGTCTGCTTTTGTGGCGAGGGAGCTTGCTCCCGCTCGGTTGCGCAGCGACCGCCTCTTTTGGGACTGCTTCGCAGTCCAGCGGGAGCAAGCTCCCTCGCCACAACAGCAGATGTCCATCCATCGATATAACATCATATATTTCGTTTTGATATTTAGTCTTGAGGCTAGATACCGATAACGTATATAGGGTACGCAATGGCATTTAACTTGCCTGAATTCCCCTGACCGTCAACACCATGACGGCACCCCCGACTACCTTCCGCCTCCGCGAGGAGCCAACCGCTAACGGCCATGACCGCTATCGAATCCGCCATTACCTGTGCCTTGTACCCGCCACGACTCGAACTGGGGCCGCAGCTGACCCGTGAACAATTGCTCGCCTCGATGCAATTGACCATGAGTCTCCACCAGGGCGGTCCGGTCTGGTTGTTCGCGTACGGTTCATTGATCTGGCGGCCGGAATGCACGGCGGTGGAGCGGGTGCGCGGCCGGGTCCATGGTTACCATCGCGGTTTATACCTGTGGTCCCATGAACACCGCGGCACCCCGGAATTGCCAGGATTGGTGTTCGGATTGGATCGCGGCGGTTCATGCAGCGGTTTCGCCTACAGGTTGCCGGAGGAAAATCTCGAGGACTCGCTGTTTGCCCTGTGGCAGCGCGAGATGCCGGTGCCGTCCTATCGCCCGCACTGGCTCAGTTGCCGTCTCGAGGATGGCAGCCGGGTGCAAGCCTTGGGTTTTGTGTTGGAGCGACACCTGCCCAGCTATGCCGGCAACTTGCCGGACCATGTGCTGAGCCAGGTGTTCGAAAGCGCCTGTGGGCGTTACGGCACTACTCGCGATTACGTCGAGCAGACCGTACACGCCCTGCGCAGCCACGCCATGCCAGACCGGAACCTGGAGGCGCGGCTCAAGCGCTGCCAGTCAACGCTGGATCAGGCGACTGCTTCGCGGCTCTGACTGGCGATTTGCTTGTGCCATAGGGTTGGCGCGAGGAATGCCATCGCCAGCAGGCAGGCACCGATCAACAGCACAAAACCGCCATTCCAGCCAAAGTGGTCCACGGTGTAGCCCATGGCGGCGCTGGCCGCGACCGATCCACCCAGGTAACCAAACAGACCCGTGAAGCCCGCGGCGGTACCGGCGGCTTTCTTCGGCGCCAGCTCCAGTGCCTGCAAACCGATCAGCATCACCGGGCCGTAGATCAGGAATCCGATGGAAACCAGGGCGATCATGTCGACGGTCGGGTTGCCGGCCGGGTTCAGCCAGTACACCAGCGTTGCCACGGTCACCAGGGCCATGAATACCATGCCGGTCAGGCCACGGTTGCCACGGAAGATCTTGTCGGACATCCAGCCACACAGCAGCGTGCCGGGAATGCCCGCCCACTCGTAGAAGAAATAGGCCCAGGAGCTCTTGTCCACCGTGAAGCCCTTGGCTTCCTTGAGGTAGGTCGGCGCCCAGTCCAGCACGCCGTAGCGCAGCAGGTAGACGAAGACGTTGGCCATGGCGATGTACCAGAGCATCTTGTTGCGCAGCACGTACTTGACGAAGATTTCCTTGGCGCTGAATTCGTTCTCGTGGCTGGCGTCGTAGCCTTCCGGGTAGTCGTTCTTGTATTTCTCGATCGGAGGCAGGCCCACCGATTGTGGGGTGTCGCGCATGGTCGCGAAGGCAAACACCGCAACGACGAGCGCTACGGTAGCGGGCACATAGAATGCCGCGTGCCAATCATTGAACCAGGCCATGCCCAGCAGGAACAGCGGGCCGATCAGGCCGCCACCGACGTTGTGCGCCACGTTCCACACCGACACCACGCCGCCACGTTCCTTCTGCGACCACCAGTGCACCATGGTCCGTCCGCTTGGCGGCCAGCCCATGCCTTGGGCCCAGCCGTTGATGAACAGGAGGATGAACATGATGGTCACGCTGGACGTTGCCCAGGGCGCGAAACCGAACACGAACATCACCCCCGCCGAGACCAGCAAGCCGAAGGGCAGGAAGTAGCGCGGGTTGGAACGGTCGGAGACCAGGCCCATCAGGAACTTCGACAGCCCATAAGCAATGGCGATGGCCGACATGGCCAGGCCCAGCTGGCCACGGGTATAACCCTCGTCGATCAGGTACGGCATGGCCAGGGAGAAGTTCTTGCGCAGCAGGTAATACCCGGCGTAGCCAATGAAGATCCCTGCGAAGATCTGCCAGCGAAGGCGTCGGTAAGTGCTGTCTATTTTTTCTTCAGGCAGGACTGCCTGGTGTGCGGCAGGTCGAAAGAAAGCAAACATTCAAGTGCTCCAGGTTCTTGTTATGGCGGCGGATGCGAATGTTACAGTTTCGTTACCGAAAATAGCATCGCTCGTTGTCGCATAAAAAGCAGAAATTTCGATTGATCATGTTCTTAAGTGAACATGTCGTTCAGACGTAAGCGAAGGGCGTCGTAGGAAATGCCTTCGCGACGCCCTTTCATGCGCCGCATCGGTGAATACGGGGCAAAGCAGTGGGAAACATCCTTCGCCCAAATGGGAAGTCTCGCTATAGGGCCCATGAGCCATGGCCTTTACCCTTTACGTTTCTGCCAGGTCTGGCATTTCAACTGAGGGTTAGGGGCATGAGGTGGTCCGTGGTGATGCTGTTGCTGTGCTTGGCCGGTACGAGCGGGGCAGCGGAAATGTTGTTGGTGCCCGAGCACAATCCCAGGCCGGATTACCCGACGGCCCTGTTCCGCCAGGGCATCATGGGTATGGCCCGGGTCGGCTTCATGGTGCATGCCGATGGTCGTGTCGATGAGGTCACGATCTTGCACAGCGATCATCCGGATTTCGCCGAAGCCGCACGGGAGGCCGTGAGCCAGTGGCGCTTCAAGCCTTGGCCGGTGGATCTTGAACACCCGGCGAAGACGCATGTCGTAGCGCCCTTCGAGTTCCGCCTGGATGACTTGCCACTGGACGCCAATAAATGGATCAAGACGTGGAAGTGCTCGGACATCAACGCCCACGCCAACGGCCAGCTATGGGTGCAGGACTTGCTCCCGTTCCATTACACACGCCTCTACTTATCCAATGTGTTTTTCGTCAAACAGTTACCGGAAGCCGAGCGCCTGGCCTTGATCGCTCGGTTCAACAGGCTCCTGCCCTCGATCGTGCAGCGTTGCGGAAGTTTTCCGGCGGCGCGGTATGTGCGGATGCTGCCGAAGGAGCTTCGTGAGTTGCTTTAGTGCGGGTCAATGGCGGTCCGGCGCATGGGGCATGACCGCCTAGACGCATTCAACGCACCTGCACAACCACCTTCCCCACCGCCTTGCGCTGCCCCAGGTCATTGATCGCCTGGGCGGCGTTGCTCAGCGGATACACCTGGGACACCAGCGGCTTGAGCTTGCCCTCGGCGAACCAGCCGAACAGTTGCTGGAAATTGGCGGCATTGTCCTTCGGTTGGCGCTGGGCGAAGGAGCCCCAGAACACGCCCACCACGGCGGCGCCCTTGAGCAGGGCCAGGTTCACGGGGAGTTCCGGGATACGCCCACTGGCAAAACCCACCACCAGCAACCGGCCGTTCCAGGCGATGGCGCGGATGGCCTGGTCGAACAGGTCGCCGCCCACCGGGTCGTAGATCACGTCGGCGCCCTGGCCGTCGGTGAGGCGCTTGATTTCATCCTTCAGGCTGGTTTCGCTGTAGTTGATCAAGTCGTCGGCACCGGCGGCCTTGGCCACGGCGAGTTTCTCCGCGCTGCTGGCGGCGGCGATCACCCGGGCGCCCATGGCCTTGCCGATTTCCACGGCCGCCAGGCCAACGCCACCGGAGGCGCCGAGCACCAGCAGGGTTTCGCCGGGTTGCAGGTTGGCCCGTTGCTTGAGGGCGTGCATCGAGGTGCCATAGGTCATGCTGAACGCCGCGGCGGTGTTGAAGTCCATGGACGCGGGAATCGGCAACACGTTATAGCCGGGGACCGCCACCTGTTCGGCAAAGCTGCCCCAGCCGGTCAGCGCCATCACCCGGTCGCCGACTTTCAAGTGGCTGACGTTCTCACCCACCTGGCTGACCACGCCCGCCGCTTCGCCGCCGGGGGAAAACGGGAAGGGTGGCTTGAATTGGTATTTGCCCTCGATGATCAGCGTGTCAGGGAAATTCACCCCGGCGGCGTGCACGTCCAGCAGCACTTCGTTCTTCTTGGCGACGGGGCTGGCGACGTCTTCCAGCACCAGCGATTCGGCGGGGCCGAATTCTTTGCACAGCACGGCTTTCATCAGGGCTATTCCTTTGGGAGTGATGGCCGATAAGTGTAGGTGTGAGAGACAACGGGTCAACGAGCATGCCCCGCCCTGATAGCCGGCCATAAGCTTGTGCTTGAACGGCGGGTCGGTATGCTGGGCCGCAAACCGGATGAGGAATCGATTGTGAAAGCGTGGATCATGTTGATGCTGGCCCTGTCGCTGCCTGTGGCGGCGATGGCCGAAGAGGCCAAGGAAGCGAAAGAGGGCGAGGCACCGAAAGTCAGTTATATCACCCTCAGCCCGCCGTTCGTGGGCAACTATGGCTTGGACGGCACGGCGAAGCTGAAGGTCTACAAGGCCGACGTGGCCCTGCGCGTGACCGGTGATGCCGCCGCGGCGGCGGTCAAGGCCAACGAGCCGCTGATTCGTAACCAATTGGTGGCGTTGTTTGCCCAGCAGACTACCGAGGGGATGAACAACCTCGAAGCCAAGGAAAAACTGCGTCAGGAAGCGTTGAAGCAGACCCAGCAGGTGATGAACGACGAGACTGGCAAGCCGATGGTGGATGATTTGTTGTTCAACAACCTGATCATTCAATAAGTTTTGTGGTGGCTGGGCGGGCCCTATCGCGAGCAGGCTCGCTCCCACAGGTATCCAGAGTGTTCGCAAATACTGTGGCCACCCCGGATCAACTGTGGGAGCGGGCTTGCTCGCGAAGGCAGTTGACCAGCCGCCATATTTCTCAAGGCTTCAGCGCAACCACCGCCGCCCACTGCTCCGCCGTCACCGGCATCACTGACAGTCGCGAGCCTTTCTGCACCAGCGGCATTTCCGCCAGGGCGGTTTGCTGCTTGAGGTAGTCGAGCTTCAGGACGTGGCGGAACGTCTCGACATGGGCCACGTCGATCGCGGTCCAGGGGTTTTTGTCGAGGCTGGCCTTGGGGTCGAAATAATGGCTGTCCGGGTCCAGGGCGGTCGGGTCGGGGTAGGCCGCCTGGATGATTTTGCCGATCCCGGCGATACCGGGCTCGGGGCAACTGGAATGGTAGAAAAAGAATGTGTCGCCCACCGCCATGGCCCGCAGGAAATTGCGTGCCTGGTAGTTGCGAACCCCGTCCCAACGGGCCTGGCCAAGCTTTTCCAAGCCCTGGATGGACAATTCGTCAGGCTCGGATTTCATCAGCCAATAGGCCATGATTGCTACTCCTTGGCGGTGTGGAAAAAATAGTTCAGCGATTTTATGACAAACCGACAGTCGGTTGACGCCAGAGTTTGCGTGTAGGGTCCGGTTGCCGCAAAATGCCGGCCTTCCAAGCTTGACGCTGCTGCACGGCCAATAAGAAAACCGCTGCTGTCATCGTGTGTGATATGCCTTGAGGGGGGCAATCGATGAAACGCAAACCGGATTTGTTGTGGATCTTGGTCATTCTGTTCGGCCTGGGTGTCGTGACCACGGGTTACGCCCAAAGCCTGTGGGCCAACAAGACCGAGGCGCCGGTGGACATCACCCAACCCGCGCCATCGCTCAAACGCTGAACCCGCTTTCCAGGCGCCGCGGATGACCGTGGCGTCTATCCCGCGATATACCACCGCCTGTCGCTGACCGTTCCCTGTAGCGGTACGTCCCAGCTTGCCTGCGCCAATCGTTCGACCTTCTGGCATTCATGGGCCAGCCCCAATAGCGTTGGCTTGCGCCACTGCTTGCGTCGCGCCAGGTACGCCAGGCTGCGGTCGTAAAAACCGCCGCCCATGCCCAATCGACCTCCCGCATCGTCAAACCCCACCAGTGGCAACAACACTAGGTCCAGCGTCCAGACCTTGCGTTGCCGGGCGATGTTCTTGCGTGGTTCAGGGATACGAAACCGATTGGGCTGCATTTGTTCGCCGGGGTGGATGCGTTGGAATACCATCTTGGTCTGCGGCCACGGGCTGAGTACCGGCAGGTAAGTGGCCTTGCCCCGGCGCTGGGCCGCGCGCAGCAGCAGGCGCGGGTCGATTTCGCCATCGTTGGGCAGGTACAGGGCGATGTGCTTTGCACGGCGAAACAGCGGGTGCTGGGCCAGTTGTTTGTACAGCCCGCGGGCGGCTTGCCGTTGCTGGGCGGGCGTCAGAGCGCGACGGGCCTGGCGCAGCAGGCGTCGAAGTTGCGGGCGGGGCAGCAGCGCGGGTTCGGTCATATCAAGGCTTCACGCAGTGGCGATGTCACAGCGTAACCGCAAAACAGGGTGCCCAGAAATGCCTGCGCCAGAAACGACAATGCCAGTTCATATGAACTGGCATTGTCTGGAGTCAGGCTCCCCGGATGAACCGCTGTCGGCTTAGCCCTTGAACCCGAAAGTTCAAGGTGGAAGTTGCAGGAGGCGTTAAGGCTTTCCGTCAAGCGGACATGCACACCGGCCCCAACGTGCAACCCCCGTGGTTGTGCGTATCGGCTCAGGGACATCACCAACTGGCAAGCACCCCAGGGAGTGACGCGAGTATACCCCAGGCAGCTTCGCGAATCAGCCCTTGGCGACGTCTGGATCGGTGGCGAGCACCAGATCCACCCGATCGAGCAGGTCGCGCACCTGTTCACGGGTCGAGCCGCTGACCTGTACGTCCGGCGTGTCCTGGCGATGCAACAGGTCGTGGGTGATGTTCAAGGCGGCCATCACGGCGATGCGATCGGCGCCGATGACTTTGCCGCTGCTGCGGATCTCGCGCATCTTGCCGTCCAGGTAACGGGCGGCACTCACCAGGTTGCTGCGCTCTTCCTGGGGGCAGATGATCGAATATTCTTTGTCGAGGATCTGCACGGTAACGCTATTGCTTGAACTCATGAGTCTTGCTCCAGGGCCTTGAGGCGCGAAATCATCGATTCGACCTTACGCCGGGCGATTTCGTTTTTTTCAATGAGGTGCGCGCGTTCCTCGCGCCAGGTTTTTTCCTGAGCTAATAGGAGTCCGTTTTGGCTCTTAAGTTGCTCGACCCGGTCAATTAGCAGTTCGAGTCTGGCCATCAGCGCTTGCAGGTCGGTGTCTTCCATTGTGTCCACTGAAGAATGTGTCTGATGGAGGGATGTAGGTCGCACAGCCTCTGATAGTCTTGGCGAGTCTGTCGATGTAGGATACAAGGCCTCCATTCTAGACATAGCGCCGTCTGGCGCCTAGCTGCCCATGCCCATTCAGAATTCCCCGTACCAAGCATTTGCCACCCTGCTGAGCACCAGCGGTCATCCTGTCTCGCCTGCCGAACTGCATGGCCTGTTGCTCGGTCGCAGCTGCGCCGGCGCCGGCTTCGAGGCCGACGGCTGGTTGGCCGACGCCGCCGAGCTGTTGGAAGGCGAGCCGGCGGACAACGTCCGTAACGCGCTGATCGGCCTGCAGGAAATGGTCAAGGGCGAGTTGACCAGCGACGACATGACCGTCGTCCTGCTGTTGCCCACTGACGACGCCCCCCTGGCCGAACGCGCCGCGGCGCTGGGCCAGTGGTGCCAGGGCTTCCTCGCCGGCTTCGGCCTGACCCGCCGCGAATACGCGCTGAGCGAAGAAGCGAAGGAAGTGCTGCAGGATCTGGCCGCGATTTCCCAGGTCCAGGATGCCCTGGAAGAGTCCGACGACGGCGAAAGCGACTACATGGAAGTGATGGAGTACCTGCGGGTCGCGCCATTGTTGCTGTTCACCGAGACCAAGAAAACCGATGCAGCGGCCCCCAAGCCGTCCTTGCATTAATTGTTAGAGGGAACCCCGTCTGCCCATGATTCATATCCCGAAATCGGAATACAGCCGTCGCCGCAAGGCCTTGATGGCGCAGATGGAACCCAACAGCATCGCAATCCTGCCCGCCGCCGCCGTTGCGATCCGCAACCGCGACGTCGAGCATGTCTACCGCCAGGACAGCGACTTCCAATACCTCAGCGGCTTTCCCGAGCCGCAAGCGGTGCTGGTGCTGATGCCCGGCCGCGCCCATGGCGAATACATCCTCTTTTGTCGCGAGCGCAACGCCGAACGTGAGTTGTGGGACGGCCTGCGCGCCGGCCAGGAAGGGGCGATCCGTGACTACGGTGCCGACGACGCTTTTCCCATCACCGACATCGACGACATCCTGCCGGGCCTGATCGAAGGTCGCGAACGGGTGTATTCGGCCATGGGCAGCAACCCTGAATTCGACCGGCACCTGATGGAGTGGATCAACGTGATTCGCTCCAAGGCCCACCTTGGCGCCCAGCCGCCGAACGAATTCGTTGCCCTGGATCACTTGCTGCACGACATGCGCCTGTATAAATCGGCGGCGGAACTGAAGGTCATGCGCGAAGCGGCGCGGATCTCCGCCCAGGCGCACATCCGGGCGATGCAGGCGGCGCGCCCTGGGTTGCATGAGTTCAGCCTGGAGGCCGAGCTCGATTATGAGTTTCGCAAGGGCGGGGCGAAGATGCCGGCCTACGGCTCGATCGTCGCGGCGGGGCGCAACAGCTGCATCCTGCACTACCAGCAGAACGACGCGTTGCTCAAGGACGGCGACCTGGTGTTGATCGACGCCGGCTGTGAAATCGACTGCTACGCCAGCGATATCACGCGTACCTGGCCGGTCAGCGGCAAGTTTTCGCCCGAACAGAAGGCGATCTACGAAGTGGTGCTGGCTGCCCAGGAAGCCGCGTTTGCCCAGATCGCACCGGACAAACACTGGAACCAGGCCCACGAAGCGACGGTCCGGGTCATTACCGAAGGGTTGGTGCGCCTGGGGCTGCTGGAAGGTGAGGTGGACGATTTGATTGCCAGCGAGGCCTACCGGGCGTTCTACATGCACCGCGCCGGCCATTGGCTAGGCATGGACGTGCATGATGTGGGCGAATACCGGGTCGGCGGCGAATGGCGGGTCCTGGAAATCGGCATGACGTTGACGGTGGAACCGGGCATCTATATCAGCCCGAACAACCGCAGCGTCGCGAAAAAATGGCGCGGCATTGGCGTGCGCATCGAGGATGACGTGGTAGTGACCAAGACCGGTTGTGAAATCCTGAGCCGAGGCGTGCCGAAAACGGTCGCCGACATCGAGGCCCTGATGGCCGCCGCCCGGACGCAAGCGGCATGAGCCGGATCAACGTGGCCATCATCGGCGGCGGCCTGGTCGGCGCGAGCCTGGCCCTGGCCCTGCAGGCTGGTGCCAAGGCCCGGGGCTGGAAGATCATGCTGATCGAGCCCTTCGCCCCTGGCGACGCCTGGCAGCCAAGCTATGACGCCCGGTCCTCGGCATTGTCCTACGGTGCCCGGCAGATTTATCAACGCCTGGGTGTCTGGCAGGAAATTTCCCGCCGCGCCGAACCGATCAAGCAGATCCATGTGTCCGACCGCGGGCGGTTTTCCACGGCGCGGCTGTCGGCCATGGAGGAAGGTGTGCCAGCGCTGGGTTATGTGGTGGAAAACGCCTGGCTCGGCCAGTGCCTGTGGCAAGGCCTGGACCCGGAAGTGGTCAGTTGGCGCTGTCCGGCGCAGGTGACGCGCATGGAGCCATTGGTCGGCGGTTATCGCCTGACCCTCGACGACGAAACCACCCTGGAATGCGATCTTGCGGTACTGGCCGATGGTGGTCGCTCCAGCCTGCGCGAGCAGTTGGGCGTCGGCGTGCGCAGTCGCCCTTATGACCAAAGCGCCTTGATTGCCAACATCACCCCCAGCGAAGCCCACAATGGCATGGCCTTCGAACGCTTCACCGATGACGGCCCGATGGCCTTGTTGCCGCTGCCGGAGAATCGCTGCGCGCTGGTCTGGACCCGCCAGGGCATGGACGCACAACGGCTGGCAGCCCTCGACGAGCGCGGCTTCCTCAGCGAATTGCAGGGCGTGTTCGGTTATCGCCTGGGGACGCTGAAACAGGTGGGCGTGCGGCACTTGTACCCGCTGGCGTTGGTGGAGGCTGAAGAGCAGGTCCGTCCGCACCTGGCAATCCTCGGCAACGCCGCCCACAGCCTGCATCCAATTGCCGGGCAGGGGTTCAACCTGTCCCTGCGCGATGCCCAGGCCCTGGCCGATGCCTTGCTCGACAGCGACGGCGAGCCCGGAGACTTTGCCGTGTTGCAGGCTTATCGCGAGAGCCAGCGCACGGATCAGGCCCTGACCGTGGGCTTCTCCGACCAGGTCACGCGCCTGTTCGGCAGCAACCTGCCGCTGGTGTCCCTGGGCCGTAACCTCGGCTTGCTGGGCCTCGACCTGTTGCCTCCGGCCAAGCGCTGGTTCGCCCGCCAGGCCATGGGTTTGGGGACGCGTCCCGATGCGTGAGGCTGGCGTGGTCACTTCTTTTCATGGGCGACTGACGTCGCCAGCAAAACAGGCATAGAGCATGGAATTGCGTGCAGATCTGCTGATTGTCGGCGCCGGTATGGTCGGCAGCGCCCTGGCGCTGGCGTTGCAGGGCAGTGGCCTGCAAGTGCTGTTGCTCGACGGCAGCCCGATGAGCGTCAAGCCCTTCGATCCCCAGGCCGCGTTCGAGCCCCGGGTCAGCGCCTTGTCGACGGCCAGCCAGCGAATCCTCGACCGCCTGGGCGTCTGGGACGGCATCACCACCCGGCGTGCCAGCCCTTATACCGACATGCACGTCTGGGACGGCAGCGGCACCGGGCAGATTCATTTTTCCGCCGCCAGCCTGCACGCCGAGACGCTTGGGCACATCGTTGAAAATCGCGTGGTGCAGGACGCGCTGCTGGATCGGTTGCATGATTGCGACCTGGGCCTGCTGGCCAATGCCCGGCTGGAACAGATGCGTCGCTCCGGCGATGATTGGTTGCTGACCCTGGCCGATGGCCGCACCCTGCGCGCGCCCCTGGTCATTGCCGCCGACGGCGCGAATTCGGCTGTGCGCCGCCTGACCGGCGTGGCAACACGCGAATGGGATTACCTGCACCACGCCATCGTCACCAGCGTACGCAGCACCCGGCCGCATCGAATGACGGCATGGCAGCGCTTCACCGATAACGGTCCGCTGGCGTTCCTGCCCCTTGAGCGTGACGGCCAGCATGACTGGTGCTCGATTGTCTGGTCCACCACCCCCGAAGAAGCTCAGCGTTTGATGGCGCTCGATGACACTCGATTCTGCAACGAGCTGGAACGCGCCTTCGAAGGCCAGCTCGGTCCGGTACTGAGCGCCGACCCGCGCCTGTGCGTGCCGCTGCGCCAGCGCCATGCCAAACGCTACGTGGCCGAAGGGCTGGCGCTGATCGGCGACGCGGCCCACACCATCCATCCGTTGGCTGGGCAGGGGGTGAACCTGGGCTTCCTCGACGCCGCCGTGCTGGCCGAAGTGCTGTTGCAAGCGGCCGCACGCGGCGAACGCTTGGCGGACGTGAAGGTGTTGAGCCGCTACGAGCGGCGCCGCATGCCCCACAACCTGGCGCTGATGGCCGCGATGGAGGGCTTCGAGCGGTTGTTCCAGGCCGATCCGCTGCCGGTGCGCTGGTTGCGTAACACCGGGTTGAAACTGGTAGACCGCTTGCCTGAGGCCAAGGCGCTGTTCGTGCGCGAGGCGCTGGGGTTGATTGGGGATTTGCCGGATCTGGCCAAGGCTTGAGAGGTGCGTTGGGCTTATGGCCCTATCGCGGGCAAGCCTTGCTCCCACAAGCTCTTGCTTCCCCCGGATGTCCGATGTAGGAGCTGTTGTGGGAGCAAGGCTTGCCCGCGATGGCTGTCGCAAAACACTGCACAGCTCAAGGCTGCAACATTTGGAAATGTGTCCGCCTACTGTTCGATTGTGATGGCAAATGTGAGTCCTTATCATTTGCGCTTCGCTCACCATCCAGAGACCGCTACCATGATGGCAACCAAACGCCTGCTGTCCGCCCTCGCCTTGACCCTGATCGGCACCACTGCCGCCCAGGCCGCCGATGAGGTGGTGGTCTACTCCTCGCGCATCGATGAACTGATCAAGCCGGTCTTCGACGCCTACACCAAGAAAACCGGCGTATCGGTGAAGTTCATCACTGACAAGGAAGCGCCGTTGATGCAGCGGATCAAGGCCGAAGGCGCAAACGCCACCGCCGACCTGCTGCTCACCGTCGATGCCGGTAACCTTTGGCAAGCCGAGCAGATGGGCATTCTCCAGCCGTTTACCTCCCCGGTGATCGACGCCAACATCCCGTCTCAATACCGCGCGTCCTCCCACGCCTGGACTGGCTTGAGCCTGCGGGCGCGGACCATCGTCTATTCCACCGAGCGGGTTAAACCCAGCGAATTGACCACCTATGAAGCGTTGGCTGGCAAAGAGTGGGAAGGCCGCCTGTGCCTGCGGACCTCGAAGAAGGTCTACAACCAGTCCCTGACCGCCACCCTGATCGAAACCCACGGGGCGGAAAAAACCGAGGAAATCCTCAAGGGCTGGGTCAAGAACCTGTCCACTGACGTGTTCTCCGACGACACTGCGTTGCTTGAAGCGATCAACGCTGGCCAATGCGATGTCGGCATCGTCAACACCTACTACTATGGCCGCTTGCACCAGCAGAAGCCGGACCTGAAGGTCAAGCTGTTCTGGCCGAACCAGGCTGATCGTGGCGTGCACATCAACCTCTCCGGCATTGGCTTGACCCAGCATGCACCGCATCCGGAAGCCGCGAAGAAGCTGGTGGAGTGGATGACCACGCCAGAAGCACAGAGCATTTTCGCCGACGTGAACCAGGAATTCCCGGCCAACCCGAAAGTCGAACCGTCCAAGGAAGTGGCAGCCTGGGGCAAGTTCAAGGCCGACACCCTGCCGGTGGAAGTCGCGGGTAAACGCCAGGCCGAAGCCATTCGCATGATGGATCGCGCTGGCTGGAACTGAGCCCCGTCCTGTTCAGTTCATTGAAAACAGGTGGCGAGGGAGCTTGCTCCCGCTGGAGGGCGAAGCCCTCCCAGAGTATCTGCGGGCCATGGCCCGGAACTTTGGGGGCTACTTCGTAGCCCAGCGGGAGCAAGCTCCCTCGCCACGTGACCATTTAACGAGAGTTTTCCTTGGCCCACCCCGCCCAACGCCGTTGGTACCCCCTGGTCTTCGCCATCGCCGCGTTAGTCCTGTTGCCCTTGAGCGTCTTGCTGCTGTCGTGGCAGAGCATCGACCAACAGATCTGGTCCCACCTGTGGGACACGCAAATGCCACGCCTGCTAGGCAACACCCTCACATTGATCCTTGGCGTGGGGACCGGTGTGACGCTGTTGGGGGTCAGTCTCGCTTGGCTCACCAGCCTGTGTGAGTTCCCGGGGCGACGCTGGCTCGACTGGGCGTTGATGCTGCCGTTTGCGATTCCGGCCTATGTGCTGGCGTTTGTCTTCGTGGGTCTGCTGGATTTTGCCGGCCCTGTGCAGACGCTGATGCGAGAGTGGTTCGGCAGCGGCCTGCGCTTGCCTCGGGTTCGTTCCACCGGCGGGGTAATCCTGGTGCTGGTGCTGGTCTTTTATCCTTACGTCTATCTGCTGGCACGCAGTGCCTTCCTGGCCCAGGGCAAGGGCCTGATGGAGGCTGCCCGGGTGCTGGGGCAATCGCCGTGGCAGGCGTTCTGGCGCGTGGCGCTGCCGATGGCCCGGCCGGCCATCGGTGCAGGCGTGGCGCTGGCGCTGATGGAAACCCTGGCGGATTTCGGTGCGGTGTCAGTGTTCAACTTCGACACCTTCACCACCGCCATCTACAAGACCTGGTACGGATTCTTCAGCCTATCCAGCGCAGCCCAACTGGCCAGCCTGCTGTTGTTGGCGGTGATGCTGGTGCTCTACGGCGAACGCCGGGCCCGCGGCGCCCACCGAGCCAGCAACGAGCGGCCCCGGGTCAAGGCGTTGTACACGTTGCGCGGCTTCAAGGCCGTGGCGGCCAGTGGCTGGTGCTTCCTGGTGTTTGCCTGCGCGTTTGTCATCCCGGTGCTGCAATTGGTGGTGTGGTTCTGGCAACGCGGCCGTTTCGACCTGGATGAGCGTTATGCCGGGCTGATCGTCCACACCCTCTACTTGGGTGGCCTGGCCGCGTTGGTCACCGTCTGCGTGGCCTTGCTGCTGGCATTCGCCCGGCGGTTGGCGCCGACCCGCCCGATTCGTGCCGGCGTCGGCCTGGCGAACCTGGGGTATGCCTTGCCCGGTTCGGTGTTGGCGGTGTCGATCATGCTCGCGTTCAGCTACCTGGACCGTGAGCTGGTCATTCCGCTGTCGACCTGGCTCGGCGGCGCAGGCAAGCCGTTGCTGCTGGGCAGCCTGTCGGCGCTGTTGTTGGCGTATCTGGTGCGCTTCCTGGCCGTGGCCTACGGTCCGTTGGAGAGCAGCCTGGCGCGAATTCGTCCGTCCTTGCCCGAAGCGGCACGCAGCCTTGGGGTCAGTGGGCCACGACTGTTTTTCAAAGTGTATCTGCCGTTGTTGTTGCCCGGGACATTGAGCGCGGCGTTGCTGGTGTTCGTCGATGTGCTCAAGGAAATGCCCGCGACGCTGCTGATGCGCCCGTTCGGCTGGGACACGCTGGCGGTGCGGATCTTCGAGATGACCAGCGAAGGGGAGTGGGCCCGGGCCGCGTTGCCGGCGCTGACGTTGGTCTTGGTGGGGTTGTTGCCGGTCATCGGATTGATACGACGTTCGGCCCATCGAAACAGCTAGGTGTCAGTCCTACCTCATGCGGCTACAATGCGCGGCATTCGGTGCGGTCCGTCTGTCGGACCGGGCAACTGAGAGCGTCAGAAAACTCCTTTTTTTCAGGCGTTCGCGCTACGCAGTGTCCGTCCGCACCTTCGCCAAGCCCGGAAGGAGAAACCCATGGGACAGCGTACGCCTCTGTATGACCTTCATCTCGCCCTCGGCGCGAAGATGGTCGATTTTGGCGGTTGGGATATGCCTTTGCACTACGGCTCGCAAGTCGAAGAGCACCATCAGGTGCGTCGCGACTGCGGTGTGTTCGATGTATCCCACATGACCGTGATCGATGTCGCCGGCCCCCAGGCCAAGGTCTGGCTGCAGCGCTTGCTGGCCAATGACGTCGACCGCTTGCAGGGCTCAGGCAGTGCCTTGTACAGCGCGATGCTCAATGAGCGCGGCGGCATTGTCGACGACATGATCATCTACCGTGTCGAGGACGGCTATCGACTGGTCTTCAACGCCTCGACCCGCGATCAGGACCTGGCCTGGATGCAGGCGCAGCTCGGTGACTACGACGTGCAGCTACACGAGCGCCCCGAGCTGGCGATGCTGGCGATCCAGGGGCCCCACGCTCGGCAAAAAATTGCCGAGCTGGTCACGCAACCGCGTGGGCAAATCATCCAGCAACTCAAGCCTTTCGAAGGTCGCGCCGACGGCGAATGGTTCATCGCCCGGACCGGCTACACCGGCGAAGATGGCCTGGAAATCGTCTTGCCTGCGCAGGAGGCCCCGAGTTTCTTCAACGACCTCGTAGGGGCCGGCATTTCGCCCATCGGCCTCGGCGCCCGCGATACCTTGCGCCTGGAAGCCGGCATGAACCTCTACGGCCAGGACATCGGTCAGGACGTTTCGCCCCTGGCCTCGAACATGGCCTGGAGCATCGCCTGGGAACCGGCGAGCCGTCCGTTCATCGGGCGCAGTGCGCTGGAGGCCGAGCTTGCCAGCGGTGTGCAGCACAAACTGGTCGGGCTGGTGCTGGAAGAGCGGGGCGTTTTGCGCGCCCATCAGGTGGTTCGCATCGCCAATGTTGGCGAAGGAGAGATCACCAGTGGTAGTTTTTCTCCTACGCTTAGCAAGTCGATCGCCCTGGCACGTGTTCCGATGGCAACCGCCGACCGGGCCGAGGTGGAAATTCGTGGTAAGTGGTACCCGGTACGGGTGGTCAAACCGACCTTCGTCCGCCATGGCAAAACCCTGATCTAACCTTTTGCGGCGGGCCGCTGGCCGCTGACACTTTCTCTTGAGGACACAGAATATGAGTGATATCCCTGCCGACCTGCGGTTTGCCGAAAGCCATGAGTGGGCCCGTCTGGAAGCTGACGGCACCGTCACCGTGGGCATCAGCGATCATGCGCAGGAAGCCTTGGGCGATGTGGTGTTTGTCGAGCTGACGGAAATCGGTAAGGTCTTTGCCACGGGTGACCAGGCCGGTGTGGTTGAGTCGGTCAAGGCCGCTTCCGACATCTACTCCCCGGTTGGCGGCGAAGTGATCGCGATCAACGAAGAGTTGGGCGGTTCGCCGGAGTTGCTGAACTCCGATCCGTACGGTGCGTGGATCTTCAAGCTCAAGCCAAGCGACAAGGCTGAGCTGGCCAATCTGCTCGATGCGGCAGGCTACAAGTCCGCTATCGGCGAATAACCCGGATCCAATGTGGGAGCGGGCTTGCTCGCGAAAGCGGTGTGTCAGGTTCAGTAGTGTTGACTGATACACCGCTTTCGCGAGCAAGCCCGCTCCCACAGGGGACTGGGGCTGTCTCGGGATTATTCACCGGACAAAAAAATGCCGCTCAATCGAGCGGCATTTTTCATGGGCCGGGAATCACTCCTGGGCGACGGCGTTTTTCGCCAGGATCGCGTTGGCCAGTTCCATGTCGGTGGCTTGCAGGCCTGGGTTGTCGGCACGCACTTTCTGCATCGCTGCCTCCAGGTAAGGGCCGCGGATACCGCCATCACTGGCGACGAAGCTGCCGGCATCGTCCTGGGCGGCGACGATCAGCTTGTTATCCTTGAAGGTCAGGTAGGTGGAACCGGTGGTCGCACCGGATGAGATGACGTTACGCCAAAACGTGTCGGCCATTGCCGAGCCAACAGGAAGAGACAGCAAGGCTAGGGTAGCGACAGCAAGTTTGAGACGCATGATAGGTGACTCCACTGGGTTAACTATGACGTTGGATTACCTGCGTCTCGATTCAGTTCCATGACTTGTCAGTCAGCCCGCTCCACTTGCAATACCGCGCCTTCCTGGGCCACCACCTTGACTCGCGTACCAATGGGCGACTCGGGCCCCTTGGCCAGCCAGACGCTGTCGGCCACCTTGATCTTGCCGCGGCCCTCGACGATCGCTTCATGCACCAGGAAGACCTTGCCGATCAGTTCCTGTCCGCGCAGGTTCAGGAGCGGCTGATCGCTTTGGCGCACCGCGCTGCGCTGGCGTTGCCACCAGTACAGTGCCGTGGCGATGGCAAACAGGCCGAACAACAGGAACTGCAGCTCCCACGGCATCTGCGGCAGGATGAATGTAAGTACACCGACTGCCGCCGCGGCCATGCCGATCCACAGCAAGTAGCCACCGGCGCCGAAGACTTCGAGGATCAGCAGGATCACGCCCAGCGCCAGCCAGTCCCAGTACGACATGTGTTGCAGGAACTCCCACATACGCGCGCCTCAGGCTTTCTTGCTGTCGAAGGTGGCCTTGACGATCTCGCCGATGCCACCGACCGCACCGATGACCTGGCTGGCTTCCAGCGGCATCAGGATCACCTTGCTGTTGTTGGCCGACGCCAGTTTGCCCAGCGCATCGATGTATTTCTGCGCGACGAAGTAGTTCACGGCCTGGACGTTACCGTCGGCAATGGCCTGGGACACGACCTGGGTGGCCAGTGCTTCGGCTTGCGCCTGGCGCTCACGGGCCTCGGACTCCAGGAACGCGGCCTGGCGGCTGCCCTCGGCCTCGAGGATCTGCGCCTGCTTCTTGCCTTCGGCGGTGAGAATCGCCGACGCGCGCAGGCCCTCGGCTTCGAGGATCTGGGCGCGCTTGATCCGTTCGGCTTTCATTTGCCCCGACATGGCGGCCATCAGGTCGGCTGGCGGGCTGATGTCCTTGATCTCGATCCGGGTGATCTTGATGCCCCACGGCGCCGTGGCTTCATCGACGGTGCGCAGCAGTTTTTCGTTGATGCCGTCGCGCTGGCTCAGCATCGCATCCAGCTCCATGGACCCCAGCACGGTGCGGATATTGGTTTGCAGCAGGTTGCGGATGGCGTGTTCGAGGTTGTTGACTTCGTAGGCTGCCTGGGCCGTATTGACCACCTGGAAGAAGCACACGGCGTCGATCTGTACCGTGGCGTTGTCGGCGGTGATGACTTCCTGGGGCGGGATGTCCAGCACGCTTTCCATGACGTTGATCTTGCGCCCGATGCGATCCATCACCGGGATGATGATGTTCAGGCCGGGCTTGAGCGTATTGGTGTAGCGGCCAAACCGCTCGACCGTCCATTGGTAGCCCTGGGGTACGACCTTGAAGCCCATGAAGAGAATGACGACCACCAGGCCGATGAAAAGTAAAAGTACGCTACCGATCTGCATGACGGTTCCCTGTGCGAATTGAGATAGACCTGCGAGCCCTGAGTGTAGGGCAAGCGGCCATTATCCTCACTCTGTGGGAGCAAAGCTTGCTCGCGATGCAGGCGCCTCGCTTCCCAGGGAGACCGCGTCATCTTCATCGCGGGCGAGCCTTGCTCCCACGGTGAGGTCAGAACCCTCTCGCCACAGGTGCTGCCGCTATTACTTCTGCTCGCTCTGAGGCGTAACCCGCAACACTTCCTCGACCGTGGTCAAGCCTGCCGCGACCTTTTGTGCCCCTGACAGCCGCAGGCTGCGCATGCCTTCCTTGAAGGCCTGGCGGCGCACCGCCAGCAGGTCGGTGTCGGGGTGGATCAAGGCCTTGACGCTGTCGGTCAGTTGCATGATTTCGTAGACGCCGGCGCGGCCGCGGTAACCGGTGTCGCGGCATTCCAGGCAACCGACGGCCTGCTGGGCATTGCTCGGCAGCGGTGCCTGCCAGGGCCGGGTCAGGGTCTGCCAGTCGTCTTCGTTCAGGGTCAGCGGCGCCTTGCATTGCGGGCACAGGGTGCGCACCAACCGCTGGGCCATGACCCCGAGGACGGTGGCCTTGATCAAATAATGGGGCACGCCCAGCTCCAGCAGGCGACTGATGGCGCTCGGTGCGTCGTTGGTGTGCAGCGTCGACAGGACCAAGTGACCGGTGAGCGCTGCCTGGATCGCCATTTCAGCGGTTTCCAGGTCTCGGATCTCACCGATCATGATGATGTCCGGGTCTTGTCGCATGAGGGCCCGCACCCCGGCGGCGAAGCTCAGGTCGATGTTGTGCTGGACCTGCATCTGGTTGAAGGACGCCTCGACCATTTCGATCGGGTCCTCGATGGTGCAGAGGTTCACTTCCGGCGTCGCCAGCTTCTTGAGTGTGGTGTAGAGGGTGGTGGTCTTGCCGGAACCGGTCGGCCCGGTCACCAGGATGATGCCGTTGGGCTGGCGGGTCATGTCCTGCCAGCGGCGCAGGTCGTCGGCGGAGAAACCGAGCTGGTCGAAATCCTTGAGCAGCACTTCCGGGTCGAAGATCCGCATGACCATTTTTTCGCCGAACGCCGTGGGCAAGGTCGACAGGCGCAATTCCACTTCGCCGCCGTCCGGGGTCTTGGTCTTGACCCGGCCATCCTGGGGTTTGCGTTTTTCCGCGACGTTCATCCGCCCCAGGCTCTTGAGGCGGCTGACGATCGCCATCGTGACCTGCGGCGGGAATTGGTAGACGGTGTGCAGCACCCCGTCGATGCGAAACCGCACCGTGCCCTGCTCGCGGCGCGGCTCGATGTGGATATCGCTGGCCCGCTGTTGGAAGGCGTACTGGAACAGCCAGTCGACGATATTGACGATGTGGGCGTCGTTGGCGTCCGGTTCCTGATCGCTGGCGCCGAGGTTGAGCAACTGTTCGAAATTGCTCAGGTTGCTCGGTTGCTGATCGACCGTGGTGGCGCCGCTGACCGATTTGGCCAGGCGATAGAACTCCACGCTCAGGCGCTGGATATCCACCGGATTGGCGACCACCCGCTTGATCGGCAACTTGAGCACATGGGTCAGGTCGGCTTCCCAACTGTTGACGTAGGGTTGTGCGCTGGCGACGGTGACGGCGTCACGATCGACCGCCACCGCGAGGATCTTGTGGCGCTGGGCAAAGGCATACGACATCAAGGGCGTTACGGCCGCCACGTTGATTTTCAGCGGGTCGATGCGCATGTAGGGTTGGCCGGCCTGCTGGGACAACCACAGGGTCAGGTTCTCAAGGTCCAGGCGCTTGCCGGGCCGACTGAGGTCGTCCAGGTGCTGGTTGGCAATGAACTCCAGCGGGTGCAGCTGGCTGTTGGCGCTGTGGCGTCGGCGGGCGTTGAGCGCGGTTTCGGCCGAATCCTGGCTGATGAAGCCCTGGGTGACCAGTTGGCGCAGCAGATCATTGAGGTCCAGCCAGCGGTCCTGAGTGGCGTGTTTGGTGGACATGCGGGTTCCTATTGGACAATTGCAGCAAAGCCGCGATACAGACGCCTCGGCGTCCTCGCTCGGTCTGCAAAAGAATAGTCCCGACCCGGTGGTCCGTTGGGCCACTACCCGACCAATGCGTTACCAATTCTTGCCCGTGGGGGGCTCAACCGGCCGCTTGGGTCGGCTCAACTCGCGCAATATCAGCGCCTTGCAGGTCCACCGAGCACATGCCGATCAGGTTACGTAATTTTTCTGCGATGACCTGGGCACGGTGCCAACTCAGGCCGTCCATGAGGATGTCCAGCGATAGCAGATCGTCGAGGCGCTCGACGCGAACCTGCTGTGGGGTCAGGCCCTGCAAGGCAAACAGGTTCAATGCCCGGCAGAGCAGGTCCGGCTCGGCCTCTGCCAGCAGCTGATAGTGCACGCGGCAATGGGCATTGGCGGCGTGCCAGACATCGGCGCGGGTCGGGGTGGTGGCAACGGCTTCGAGTGGGGGCATGTGCGGTCTCCTTGGCGGCGGAGAAATATTTACATGCGTCGCCGGGTATTTCTTATCTAAGATGAGTACTTTCGGCGATGTTTCGAATCGCTTGAGTCTCCAGATCATTAATTTTGGGTTTGTCTATGCAAAGCGAGCTGGATAGCTATGACCGCAGGATACTGGCCCTGCTGCAAGAGGATGCCTCGCTGTCCAGCGCGCAGATCGCCGAGCAGGTCGGTTTGTCTCAATCGCCGTGCTGGCGGCGGATCCAGCGGATGAAGGAGGAGGGCATCATCCGCGCCCAGGTGACCCTGCTGGACCGCAAGAAAATCGGCCTCAACACGCAGATCTTCGCCGAAGTGAAACTCAACGCCCATGGCCGTTCGAACTTCACCGAATTCACCGAGGCGATCCGCGGCTTTCCCGAAGTGTTGGAGTGCTACGTGCTGATGGGTTCGGTGGATTTTCTGCTGCGCATCGTCACGGCGGACATCGAGGCGTATGAGCGATTCTTTTTCGAAAAGCTGTCGATGGTGCCGGGGATCCAGGAGGTGAATTCGATCGTGGCGCTGTCGGAGATCAAGTCGACGACGAGTTTGCCGGTGGTGCGCTAGTTGGATCTGAGGTGAATGTGCCGGCCCCTTCGCGAGCAAGCCCGCTCCCACA